>JBDRTC010000809.1:0-2212 GCA_043824335.1 Planctomycetota bacterium
TGTTCCGAGGATGACAGGCGGAGCCGACGGCGGGGCGCTGCGCACCCCCGCCCAGCCCAACCGTTGGAAATCTAAGGCGGGTGCCGCCGGGAGGTGGCACCTCCGCGGATCGGCACCCAATACGCTTGACAGTGAGCTACCCACCCCCGTACGCTGAAATTGGGCACCTATAACTTTGCTTGAGGTTCCTTAGTCGTGGAGTGGGGTACTCACGAACGGCGCGGTATGACGCGCCCTGACCTACCAAGCTGCAGAGCCTTCAACGCTCTGCGCTCGGCGCGTGCCTTTTCCAAGATCAGCGCCGCCGCGCAGCCAGCCCGTAGATCACCAACACCGAGTCGGAGTGGGGAAGCAGACCATGGAACGTTCCTGCCAATCGGGTTGCGCACACCACCGTAACGTCCAGGCGACCACAGAGTCAGGGATATCGTCGGCATCGACGCTTGACATATTTGCCGCCGGGTGTTTCGCCGCCGCGTTCCTCCTGCTGCTCTCGCCGTCTCCCGCATCCGCCCAGTGCCCCCCTCCTGTGGAGCCTGGTAGCGGCGTCGATGCCGTGCTGAACCAGTGTAAAAATTGGGTTTGCGCGGTCGCCTACAACCCCGCTGACGGCTTCCTCCCGCAGGACGATCCTGTTGCCCCCTGGATATACCTAAATACGACAGAGGACGCCACGCTCACAATCCGTGATGACAAGCTCTACGTGAATCGGCTCCCTGGCACTTCCGGGTGGCTCTGGACCGAATTCCTCCGGTTCGAGGAAGCCCTTGAGGACCCCGGGACTTGGCTGTATACGATGCAGGTGCAGCTACGAATCACGCGCTTCGATCCACCGAGCGGTTCATACCCGATATTCTCTGGCGGTATTGCAGACGGTCGTGAGGTACCTTTCCAGCTCAACTACAACGAAGGGCTGAAGGAGGTCATCCTCGGAACCTACCTCAGTGCAGAGCCTCAGCACAGGCGGCCATTTGACTGGGAAAGCAACCTCGCGACCTATACGCTCGTGGTCGACCGCACAGGCGACGTATACGTGCAAATAGATGATCAGAATCCGATCACCCGCCCATATCTCGACTTCCCGGATGAGTTTAGCGAAGGCGGAGCGTTCGTCCTCTTCGGCAATGATGCCGAAACCGAGATTGCTGGGTTTCGCTACTGCGTGTGCGGGTCCGACCAAGACGCTGACGGGGACGGCTACTCGCCGGGGCAAGGAGACTGTGATGACAGTAGTGCATCGATCTACCCAGGTGCTGCGGAAATAAACTGCGACGATGTTGATCAGGACTGTGACGGAGCAGACTTGTGCGTGGGCTCAAAAGGGATGCTCGAAATCCGCGACTTCACTGTATCTCCGTTGGTTATGAAACCGGCAATCATCGATGGCGTGGACGACGAACTGAGCATCCAGTTCACATTTGTGCCGCTCCAACTGTCCGGCCTGCCGAGCGGTCAGTTTGCTTTCGATGTGAACTATCGAATCGAAATCGAAAACACTGAAACAAACGAGTTGGTTTTTCACAAGGACGGCTCCGTGGAGCTTTCTGGCAACGGTGACTATCCGATCGAGGAAATTTGGAACGGCCTCACGAATCTAGCTGAGTACGTGCCCGATGGACGATACCGTGTCCAGATTTCCGCGAATCTCACGCGGATCAAGATCGACAAGGGTCAAACCAAGGTGTTCGACACCCTCGCCTCTCCAACCCGTGAGTTCGTGATCGACAATGAAGACTTCAAGAGGGTCACTATCGTGAACAGGTTTGACGATGACAAAAAACTAGATCTCGTCTGCGTGCGAGCCACGCTTGACGCAAGCTCGGTGACGTTTCAGTTCACCGAGGACGACATCCTCTTGACGGAGCAAACCTACCACGTCGATGACGCTTCGATGGTCAGACGGAAGGCCTTCTACAACGAGTACTGCTTCCAGGACGTGCCCACCGAGGCAAACCCAGTCGCCGACTCGGATACTCGCTTCACTCTGCTGATTGAAACGCCAATCTTGTTCACACAAGTGATCATGCACCCGCCGCCGCCATCAATTGGCACAGCAGGTGTGATCAATTTCGGCTCATCCGGATCCCGTGCGGGTGACGATGTAGGTTGATGTCGTTGTCGCCGGGAGCTCCGCGGCGACGTCGAGGACCAGGAACGGTGTACAGAAGCGGACATCGAGGCTCCATCATTGGGTTGTGCAACAGCAACTCAG
>JBDRTC010000810.1:0-2684 GCA_043824335.1 Planctomycetota bacterium
CGACGTCCGAAATCCGTCCCGATGTTCGATCAGATACGCGAGCGTGTCGGGCAGTGTTCGGCGGGCCCAGTCGAATGAGACAGGATCAGTGGGATAGCCTTCTTCAACCGGCAAATTGTGGCTCCGCGTCAAGGCGGCCACGAACAAGTCGCGCGTGATGCGACGCCCGTCGGTCTCGATCTGCTCCCAGAGCTTGTCGCCGCGAAGCGCCTGCACCTGGCGGATGCCGACCTCGCCGTCGCGGCGCCGTTCGGACATGCACTGCGCCGTCTCCAGGGCGTGGAAATCGTAGCTATCCACACCACCGTAGGCAACGCAAACACTTTCGCTCAACGGGGCGCCGAAGGGCATGTCGATCGACGGCAGTCGCCACGTGACCGGGAGCGAAGAGCCGGCCAGGAAGGGAAACCCCAACCGCTTCGCATCGGCCACCATTTCCGCACACTCGTCCCAGGATGTCGACAAATGCTTGTCGTTGAAGACGGGCACTGTGCGGCCCGTCTCCTCAAAGACCTTGACCACCTCCTTGAACCACTTGTAGCGGGGATAGAGCGTCTGGCCTTTTTCATTGCGGGGATACTTTCCATGCTCGGCGATGATCACGACGCCGTCGACCGCCAATTTCGAGCCGCCCAGGGTGAGCGCTTCGGCGATCGAAGAGCACTGCCGCAGCTTATGACGAGCGATGCGCTGGCGTCCCAGGTCGCCCTGAGGAAACTGGTCGAGGTAAACGGCCGCGACGTCTACCCGAGGCTTCTGCCAGCGCCCCTTCCAGGTATACCCTTGGGTAAGCCGGTCGAGAAAATGCTGCGCGTGAGAATGCCGGCTGATTTCGGTGCCAAGGAAGGCAATCCGCTTCCTTCCCTCGGCTGCTCGCCCCCGCGAGCCTGCAACAAGCAATCCGACGCCGGCGGCGAGAAAGTCGCGGCGATGCATCATGGTGGGGACTCCTGAGTGGACTTCTGCAAAATGGCGGGTTAGACCTACTTATTGAAGCCGCTGCGGCTTGCCGCAGGGGCTTCAATAATCGGCCCAGGAAGGACGTTTGTCTCTAACATCCTCTGAGCTATCGGGTTACCGTCCCGGTCGCTCTCGTGAGGAGCCAGAGACCGACCAATCCGAGAACGAGCCGAATGAGAAAACACCTGAAGGTTACGATCAAGGCCCTTTCTTCTCCGTTTGTCCATAGATGATACGGCACTTGACGATGCGTCGATTCAGCACATCCACGACAAAGAGCCGGTCCTTCCAGACGGAGAGTGCGGATATCGTTCCGAAAGGAAGCTCGGGGTGCGGATACTTGCTTCCTTTGCCCTGGCAATCCATATTGCCATAGCTTCCGAATTCCCCCACCAGCTTTCCCGTCTCGCAGTCAATCACTTGAACACTGTACTTGCCTGCGGCGTACAGATAGCCTCTTCCGTCCAGCGTCTGGTGATGCCTCGATGCAACACAATGGCAAGGCGCAGACATCACTTCGGCGACCCCTATATAGCCCTCCCACCGCCGGGACCAAAGCGGTTCGCCCCCGGAAGGCGGGAACTTTGATAGAGCCAGATAATCCTCCCACGGCCTCTCGGCGGGACGGTAAAGGGCGTACAAGTTCCCTTCGTCGTCGACCTGGATGCCTCGCACGCAATCCAGACCGAGCAGGCCCCGCTTTTGCAGCTTCCCGTCCGCGTCGTATACGTTGATCTGGCGGTGCAAGGCGACGTACGCACTCACGGGCCGCGATTTTGAATCGACGTCCACTTTGGCGACATAGTAGATGTTGCCGTGCCGGTCAACGTCCATGCCGTGATAGACGTCGTGCCAGAAGCCCACCTGCATGGCGTGATCGACGAACAAGGCGTTGCTCCCGGTGGCCTTGAAAGGAATCGGTTTCCCTTGGCGGTCGAAGCGGAGGATTTCCACCCCGGCCTTCCCCAGTTTCCACCGGTAAACCCTACCGTCTTTTCCGAAGATGGAATCGATCGAGAGCGGCTCCTGCGGATAACGGAAATGGCGATCGTAATTCAACGTGAACCAAGGCGAGGTCATCTTCAAACCTCTGGCGTCGAAGAATAGGGGTGGCCACTTTTTGAGCACGTTCCCCTCCTGGTCGACCCTATATACCGTCCCGTACTGCTTGAGGCGGTGGTTTGAGTCGTCTTCGACGTAGAGGTGGCCGGTTTGCGGATCGATATTGAGTATGGGCTGGCTGCCGGGTTGCATGGGATAGGACAGCGTCTCGCCGCTGTCCACCCATTCCGCCTTCACCACTAGATCGTCGCCCGCCAACTGCAGCAGGCTCCCCGGACCGGCGCCATTGGCCACCCACACCAGCGGCGGGGATACTCCGGCGTCCACGGCGACTTGCAGTACGTCCGGATGCAAGGGCCCGGAAACCGCGACAAGCTCGGGTTCTTTCCAACTCTTGAGTTTGATCAGTTTCCTGGGAGCCTCCGGAGGTTTCCCTGCCGTGGCGACCACATTCTGCCGCACCAATGCCAACGTGCGTTCGACGCGCTGGTCCTTGGGTCTTGGCTCCGGGCCGACGAGCACATAGAGGTTTTTCTCATGATCGATCGCCAAAGCGGTTGGACCGTTGAGTGGTTCTTTTTTCCCACCGTGTTGATAGTGTGTTATGGATGCCGCCAGCCGGCCGTCTTCCCCGAGCACCTGCAGGCGGTTGTTCCCGGCAT
>JBDRTC010000811.1:0-3088 GCA_043824335.1 Planctomycetota bacterium
CCCACGACGAGTTCGCCGCGCACGCCACGGAAGAAACCCCGTTCTGACCCCCGGGCCGCACGCCACGAGGCTTTGCGAAGGGCGTGGCTGCTTAATCGCCACTGCAAAGTTGTACCCATGTCACTAGGAACATAAACCGTGGATCTCGGATTAAGAGGCAAGTCGGCCATCGTCACCGGCGGTAGCCTGGGGATTGGCAGTGCCATCGCGCTGGAGTTGGCCCGAGAGGGTGCGAACGTTGCCGTGAACTACCGCCGCCACGACGCCGAGGCCAACGCCGTGGTGGCCCAAATCGAGGAGCTGGGCCAAAAAGGGTTGGCCGTGAAGGCCGACGTGTCGAGCTACGCCGACGCGGAAAAAATGGTCGCCCAGGTCGTGGAAACCTTCGGCGGCTTCCACCTTCTCATCTGCAACGCCGGCATCACCTCCGACGGCGTGATCTGGAAGATGACCGAAGCCCAGTGGGACCAGGTGATCGCGGTCAACCTGAAGGGCTACTTCAACTACAACAAGGCGGCCGCCCTGGTCTTCAAGGAGCAGAAGTACGGCAAGATCGTGAACATCTCGTCGATCAACGGCCTGCGGGGCAAGTTCGCCCAGGCCAACTACGCCGCCGCCAAGGGGGGCGAGATCGCCCTTTCCAAGAGCCTCGCCAAGGAGTTGGGCCGGTTCAACGTGAACGTCAATTGCATCGCCCCGGGCATGGTGCTTACGGACATGATGCAGAAGATCCCCATGGAGTTTCAGGCGAAGGCCCTGGAAGAAACCGTCTTCGGACGCTTCGCCACGCCCGAGGACGTCGCTCACCTGGTGGCGTTCCTCTGCTCCGATCTCTCCCGCCACATCACCGGCGAGGTGATCCAGATCGACGGCGGGCAGTATATCTGAATAGAGAACAGGGGAGAGGGGCCAGGGAGCAGAGGGGTCGAAGTGACCACCACAGCTCACGCCAGCTTGCCGGAGCCCTCGATCGGCCAGATTTCACGGACCCGGCCCGCTTCATGGACGTAAATCGTGCGATAGAGATTCGAGGTCGTGCAGGCGTGGCTGGGGATCAGGTGGACGGTCTGGCCCAGCTTCCAGTCCGGAGCCCGCCGGATGGTTGCGTGCTCCTCGGAAAGCGGGAAGGGGATCTCCACTTCCGGACAGTCCTTGATCCGCGGCGGGCCGAAGTCGCTGCCTACGCCCTTGGAGCCGACGTCCAAGACGGCCTCCCCGGCCCGCTTGCTGATCACCCGGGCGAGGATCGACATGGCAACGTCGAACTCCGGGGCAAGCTCGTGGTAGCGCCAGTCCATCGTGGGGTAGGTGCCGGCCTGAATCTCGTCGACGCCGTCGATCAGCCCGGTGATCCGGTAGGTCGACGTGGCCCCGCCGCTGATCACGCCCACGGGGATGCCGCGGTCCTCGATCAGCCGCCGGGTCTGGACGGCCAGGGCCATCGACTCCCGCACGCGAGCGGCCCGCTCGTCGAAATCGCTGGTGTAAACCACGTGCCCTTCGTACGCCTGGATTCCCCGGAAATCGAGGCCGGGGCGGTCGAGGAGCTTCTCAACCAGCTCGAGCGCGGGCTCCCCGGGCGGCACGCCGCAGCGCCCCATGCCGATGTCGACCTCGACCAGCACGCCCACGGTCACCCCGGCCGCCGACGCGGCCTCCGAGATCGCCTCGGCCTGCCGGACGTCGTCGACCGCGACCGCCAGCTCGATCTTCCCCGCCAGCTCCACAAGCCGGGCGATCTTTCGCGGGCCGACCATCTGGTTGGCGATGAGGATGTTGTCGATCCCCCCTTCGGCCAGCACTTCCGCCTCGCCCAGCTTCGCGCAGGTGAACCCGACGGTGTAACCGGCCGCCTGTTGACGCCTGGCCAGGCTGGCGCATTTGTGGTTCTTAAAGTGCGGCCGGAGCCGGCATTTGCGCTCCGGGAAGAATTCGGCCATCCGGCGGATGTTGCGGTCGGAGGCGGGGCCGTCCAACAGCAAGGCCGGCGTATCGAGATCCTCAATGGGCGAGCCGATCACGACATGGTTCATAAGGGCACCGGTAGTTCAACTCAAGAAGTGACCGCTCGGTAGCGGCGAGCAATCCTACCGGGCCCAACAAACCTGCGTCAAGTAGGGCTCACGGAGTGGATGGGGGATCGGGCAGCATCACTCGGTCCGGATCGACCAAGTCAACGCCGGTTGGCGTCCGCACGGCGGTACGGTAGCCTGGGCGAAGGGCGGCCGAGCTCCATTCGCCCGAGGTGCTGAGCGTGATGACGGCGGCCTGGTGCTCGTCGCGGAGTTCGTAGGCGTCGACGATCCGCTGGAGCACCTCGGCGGCGGCATCGCGAGGCGAAGCGCCGCGGCGCATCAGGTCGACCGCCAGGAAACTGGCGCACACGCCCATGATCAGCTCGCCCCAGCCGGTGGCCACGGCCGCGCCGCACTTGGGATCGACGTAGAGGCCATGGCCGATGATGGGCGAGTCGCCCACGCGCCCGGGCAGCTTGTAGGGCAAGCCGCTGGTCGAGCAGGCGCCGGCGATCTCGCCCGCCGCATTTCGGGCCAACACGCCGACGGTGTCGTGTGCCCGGTTGTGCGGCAGGCTCTCGTCCGAGTCGGCGCCACCGGCTTGGTCGACCGTCCTTTCCGGCGCCGGAAACGCCTCCTCTTCCTCTTTGGCCTCGGGATGCTCCTCGATCCACCTTTCCCAGGAACTCCGCGATTTTTCCGTGCCGAGTTCGCTCGGCGCGAACCCGTGCCGGCGCGCGAAACGATCCGCTCCTTCGCCGGCCAGCATCACGTGAGGACTCTTTTCCATCACCAGCCGGGCGATTGAGACGGGGTGCATGAAATTGCACACGCAGCAGACGGCGCCGCACCGGTCGGGCGCCAGCATGATCGAGCCGTCGAGCGTCACCTGACCGGAGCGATCCGGATGGCCCCCGCGGCCGACGGTCATGATCTCCGGATCGGCCTCCACCGCACGGCAGGCCTGCTCAACCGCGTCGAGGCTCGATTGGGCCCCGGAAACCAGGTAAGGCCAGCCCGCTTCGCAGGCCTTTTGGCCGAACTTCCACGTGCTCAAGAGGATGGGATCGGAA
>JBDRTC010000812.1:0-2548 GCA_043824335.1 Planctomycetota bacterium
GACCGGAGCCAAAGCGAGTCGCTTTTTTCTAACGACATGTCGCCGTTGACACCCGCAATAAACACGCTTCCCTCCGCCGACAAGAGCCCCCAGCCCGTCACTCCAGCGCTCGCATGCTCGAACACGATGGACCGTCGGAAACGGCATTGAGGCAACCCCGGCCCTCGCTTTCACCACCGCATCGGTTTACCTCGCCCCTCATCGAGCAAGGAAATTGCCCATGCGCTGTTGAGCAGGAAGCCGTTGTAGAGGCCGTACAACGGCAGCACTTTCAGGAGCCGTAAGTTGTCGCCGTGAATGGACACAAAAAACGCGCCTGCGCTGAGCTGGACAAGCAGAAACGTGGCAAACGATCCGGCCAGCAAAGGAACGTTACCGCCTCCCACAGTTAGCAGGAGAAGCAAAGCCAGGCCGAGAAGATACAAGAACGGCATGACGGCCAAGTCCAATACGCAGGTGGAAGCGATCCACCAAAGTAGCCTGGACGAGAGGACTTCAGGATTGCTTTGGGCCCGTCGATGGAATTTACGAAGTACCTGCATCGCACCGCGAATCCAGCGATAGCGTTGGTTGAGCAAAGCGAATTGTGTCTCCGGCGCCTTCGTGTACGACACCGCTTCGGGTTCATAAACAATCCTTCCGCCGAGACAGAGAATCGCGAGGGAGAGGTCAAAGTCTTCGGCGAACGTGTCACCTTCAAATGGTCCGTCCACACTTCCGGAATGGCCGTTCTCCCGGCCGACGGTGTACTTAAGCCACACTTCCTCCAGGACCGAGCGGCGGAACATGCCGATTGGGCCCGGAACGATGAGGACCGTTCCAAACAGACCCTGGCCCATACGGACGGCACCGTTTGCCATGAGATACTCAAGACCCTGCAGCCGGGTGATGAGGCTCTTCCTGTTGCGGACCCGCATCTGACCTGCAATTGCGGCGATTCCAGGATCAGCCATGCGGGCAACGAGTTTTCGCAGTGCCAGCGGATGGACGCGGGAGTCAGCGTCGATACAGAGAATCAGTTCACCAGTGGACCGCTGAAACGCCAGATTATGGGCACTCCATTTGCCGCCGTTCGACTTGTGGTGAACTCGCACCGTGCAGGGACCGTGTCTGCCTTCAAACCTCTTTGCGCGAACCAAGGTGTCGTCCGTGGAGCCGTCGTTCACTAGAATGACCTCGTACGATGGATAGTCCAACTCCAACAGTGAGTTGATCGCTGCCTCGATGGTCTCACCTTCATTGAAACAGGGAACGAATATGGAGACGAAAGGACACTGGCTGTCCGGAGGCAATTGGCGTTGCCGCTGGCGATAACGGGCCACAAATGCCAGCGCAAGAAATGCACACCAGCGGCAACCTGAGACAAGGGCGATCAGGGCGAGAACGATCAGCCCCGCGCGAAGCGGGCCGCGGTACTCTCGTCCCGCCGTTACGCTGTCGTGCCAAAACACGAGGCGGTTAAGAAAGAAGCACAGCACAGCCATCGAGAGTATCAGTGCGACGGCGAACAAAGCGGTTTCCCAACGCCTCCGTCGACCGCCTGGATCCGCGGTACCGACAGCCGGCGTATCAAAGTCGTCCAGACGGATTCGTGACTCAAGACCTGGCAAACTCATTTAGCGATTGACTCCAGAGCGAGTGAGACCTTGGCGTCTTTCTTAGTCCGCCGATTTGCCCGAACGCTTAACTCGACTGGAGGCTTCCGTTGACTCAAGCTCGGACAGGCGTTGGGTAAGAAAGCCAACCCGATGTGTGACATCGTCCGGTGAGATCACCCGCAAAACTCTCATTAGCCTGCTGAAGGTCTCAACCGAATGGCGTTGGGACTGACTCCCATTACTGCGGTGGGCGTCCACACATTTCTCGACCAGCCTCTCCAGATGATCACAAAGCTCCCTACCATTCCCCAATCCCAACGCAAGCAATCGAACAGCACGCGCGTGGTGGCGGTCCAGTGCCCATTCCGCGGCGGCGACCAGATTGGCATCCAACTGGCCCCGCTCAATGCTCTCCCGTAATCGCGAGCCCAACATCCGAAGCATTGTTCCTTCCGCCCCAAACTCCGTGGAAGCATCCGGCACAGCCCGTTCCACTGCGTCGCGCTGGAAGAGCGGCGGCGAACTTTCGGTTTTCTCCGCCCGTACAAACCATCCCGTCAAGACCCATGCGGCGGCACTGATGCCCGCAAGTAACGCACTAAGTGCAAAGACTGGAACAGTGTGAAGGGGTGGTCGCCAGACGAGTTGAGCAGCGATTTGTTCCCCCGAAGTCAATAGGCGGACAGCTTCGGTTGGAGGCTCGCAGGCCAACTCGGCGACACCGAACCCCGGAAGGTCCGGCAGCTCTTTCCAAGCCGCGAGATGTCCCGAGAAACGACACTCGACAAAGCGGCGTTCTTCGTCGCCGTGAAGATCTTCAAGCAGTTGCAAATGGACCGTTCCCGCTTCTTCCAAAGGCTGCTTCGCCCACCGAGGAAGCCGAACGCCGAAGCGGAGTCCATCCGGTGGTGCAAGCACCAAAAGCGGATCGTTGGCACGAACCCCCCGCG
>JBDRTC010000813.1:0-11041 GCA_043824335.1 Planctomycetota bacterium
GCTGGGCTCCATAGCGGACCGCCATTTCCTTGGCGCTTTGTCCCGTGGAAGCCACAAGCGTGTGGAAATTGAGCCTCTTGTTTCGCTTGAGATTGGGAAGATGGAATTGCCGGGCGAAAGAGCCGCAGCCGATGACCGCCACGTTTCCGCGCGAAGTGGCAAGGGAGGTGCGACGCCTGCTGACGGGCACCGGAGCGCAACTCGGGGGCTCGGTGGTCTCGTCGTATTTCAGCAGGACCGCCAGACACTCCGAGGGCCGATTCATCAACAGGTCGTAGCCCTGTTCGGCCTGATCCAGGCTGAACTCGTGCGTGACGAGCGGTTCGACGTCGACCTTACCGGCCTGGATCAACCGCAGAAACTCTTCCATGTTCCGTTTTTCGGTCCAGCGGACGTAGCCGATCGGATAGTCGACGCCGTGCTCCTCGTACTGTCGATCGTACCGGCCGGGGCCGTACGAGCGGCTGATGACCAGATCGAGTTCCTTCATGTAGAAGGCTTCGCGGGGCACGTCGAGGTTGACCGCCCCGACCACCACAATTCGGCCGCGGTCGCGTGCCACGGCAACCGCCTGTTCAATGACCTCGCGGCTGGACGTCGACGCGCAGATCAGCACGCGGTCGACGCCGACGCCGCCGGTGTAGCGGAGTACAGCTTTCGGGAGATCCTCTCCGGCGGGAAAGCCCTGTTCGAGACCGAGCTTCCCGGCGAGTTCAAGCCGCGGTGGAATCACGTCGGAACCGAGAACTCGAACTCCGGAAGCCTGCAGCAACTGGCTGACCAACTGCCCGACCAGCCCCAACCCCAGCACGGCCACCGTGTCGCCAACTTGAACCTCGGCCCGACGGACCCCTTGCAGCGCAATGCTTCCCAACGCGACGAAAGCAGCCTCTCTTGTGGAAACGCCGCCCGGAACGCGGGTGCAAAGGTTCTTCGGCGCCCTGATGTATTCCGCGTGTCCCTCTCCGCCATAGGCGACGAGATCGCCTGGCTGAACGCCCTCGACGTCGCGGCCCACCTCGACGGCCACGCCGGCGCCGCTGTAGCCCAGGGGCGTCCACTTTGTCATCTCGTATTGCACGCGATCAGCCGTCTTGCGCACGCCGTCCTGCGTCAGCATATCGACCACGCTTTGCCGGATATCGGGATCGCGAATCGCCTTGACGACCATGTCGCGTCTGCTGCTCCTGACGGCCGTCGACTCCGTGCCGGCGCTGATCAACGAATGACGATTTGCCAAAAGAACACTCGATGCACCGCACCTTGGAGCCGGCACCTCTTCGGCGCCGACGTCCGCCGCGCGCAACGCGTTCTTTCGCATGAAGACCTGTTTCATTGGCGATCCAACAAGATGTCTCAATGTCCAACTGGTCGATCAACGCCTTTACGTGTGTGATCCTGAGGGGGGTGCAGGAATCGCAGAATCGAAGGCCGTGGCGACTTACAACTCCGTAGCTGCTACGGTTGGACGAGCACCCCTATACGGAAGACCTCCAGTTCGAGAGCAAGTCGCACCACGTCCGCCACGACACGCTCAAGACGATGCGCAAGCTCTATCTCGACCCGAGCCAGCGGCACTCATTCATGGAAGTTGAGCTGGCGCTATCGGCGCACTCGTCCTGAACGGACGCTGCCGAAAAAATAGGTTGGACTTTTCCGACAGAACCTAATCCAACACAAAGGGGCTTCCCGGGCGGTCTTCGTGGCGGATTTCGTCGACCGAATGGTTTCTGTCCTCGCCGGCGTAGAGCCGGTTGGGACTGTTCAACACGAGCCCCGGCACATGGCCGACGTTCTTGTAGGCGTGTACGACGCCCGGCGGGATGATGACCGATTGCCGGTTTGACTCCCCGACCAGGAGGGTCTGCCGGTTGCCCGAGGTGGGCGAGTCTTCCCGGCTATCCCACAGGTAGAGTTCGAAATCTCCCGGCCCGACGAACGCGAAGCAATCGCTCTGCTCGCGGTGCTCGTGAGGGCCCCGCACGACGCCGGGAAGCGTTTGGCTGAGGTAGCCCATCACCGGACGGGCGTGCGCCGGCAACTCGTCTGCCCGAAAAACTTCGATCAGCCATCCCCGGACATCCTCGAACCGCGCAAGCGGCCTGACGATCAAGCCTTCAATGGGTCCTTCGCGAAACATGCGTGGTCCTAGGGACGGGAGACGATGTTCAACAGGTACTCTCCGTAGCTGTTGTTTTGGGCTCGGGCGAGCGCCGTGACTTGCTCGCGGGAAATGAACCCTTTGCGATAGGCGACTTCTTCGATACACGCGATCTTGAGCCCTTGGCGTTTCTCAATCGTCTCGACGAAATTGGCGGCTTCCAGGAGCGACTCGTGCGTTCCCGTGTCGAGCCAGGCGAAGCCCCGCCCGAGGATTTCGACGTGCAACTGGCCACGGTCGAGGTAGGCCCGATTGACGTCGGTGATCTCGAGCTCCCCTCGTGCCGAGGGAGTCAGGCCGGCCGCGATGTCGAGCACCTCGTTGTCGTAGAAGTAGAGGCCCGTGACCGCGTGGCTCGACTTCGGCTCGGCCGGCTTCTCCACGATCGACGTTGGCGCGCCGTCGGCGTCGAATTCGACCACGCCGTAGCGTTGGGGCTCCTTTACCACGTAGGCAAAGACCGTGGCCCCGGACGGTCGGACGGCGGCCTCCATGAGCACCCTTTGAAACCCCTGGCCGTAAAAAATGTTGTCGCCGAGCACCAGCGCCACGTGGTCGCGGCCGACGAACTCGCGGCCGAGGAGAAAGGCCTGGGCCAACCCTCCCGGCTCCGGCTGCACGCAGTAGCGGATCGAGAGGCCCAACTGGCCACCGTCGCCCAAGAGCCGCTCGTAGGAGCCGATGTCTTCGGGCGTGGAGATCAAGAGGAGGTCGCGAATGCCGGCGAGCATTAACGTGGAGAGCGGGTAGTAAACCATCGGCTTGTCGTAGACCGGCAGCAGTTGCTTGCTGACCGCCCGAGTGGCCGGCGCGAGCCTCGTGCCGGCTCCGCCCGCCAGAATAATGCCTTTGGGGATTGATGATTGATGATTGATGATTGATGATTGGGTTGACATCGCGAGATCTCCTTCTGCATTCATCAATCATCAATCATCAATCATCAATCCCAGCCGTTCCCGCCGGTATTTTCCGGAAGTCACCCCTTCAACCCAATTCGGGTTTTCAAGATACCAACGCACCGTCCGCTCCAGCCCCGACTGAAAATCTTCCTTGGGTTCCCAGCCCAGTTGCCGGCGGATCTTGCCGGCGTCGATCGCGTATCGCCGATCGTGCCCGGGGCGGTCGGCTACGAAGGTGATCAGCGACGAGCATGGGCAGTGCGGCAGGTCGGCCGAGAGCCGGTCGACGATCGCCGTGATCGTTCGGACCACGTCCAAGTTGGTCCGCTCGCAGTTGCCACCCACGTTGTAGGTTTCGCCGGGAATTCCCCCGGCCAGCACCGCCCGAACCGCCCGACAGTGGTCCTCCACGTAAAGCCAGTCGCGAACCTGCCCTCCGTCGCCGTAAACCGGGAGCGGCTTGCCCTCCATGGCGTTGAGGATCACCAGCGGGATCAGCTTCTCGGGGAACTGGTAGGGGCCGTAGTTGTTCGAGCAGTTGGTCACCAGCACGGGCAGTCCGTAGGTACGATAATACGCCCGGGCGAAATGGTCGGCGGCCGCTTTGGAGGCCGAGTAGGGGGAATTGGGAGCGTAGGGCGTTTCCTCCGTGAACAGGCCCTCCGGGCCGAGCGAGCCGTAGACCTCGTCGGTCGAGACGTGCAGGAAGCGAAACCGCGACCGCTCGGGCTCGTCAAGATCGCTCCAGTACCGCCGGGCGGCCTCGAACAGGCGAAACGTGCCCACCACGTTCGTCTCGACGAACGCCGCCGGCCCGTCGATCGAGCGGTCGACGTGCGACTCGGCCGCAAAGTTAACCACCGCCCGGGGACGATGCTCCGAGAAGAGCCGGCTCACCAGCGGGCCGTCGCCGATATCGCCCTCGACGAACCGATGGAGCGGGTCGCCGGCCACGTCGGCAAGCGAATCGAGATTGCCGGCGTAGGCGAGCTTGTCGAGGTTCACCAGCGGCGTCTTCTCCTCCCGCACCCACCCGCGGACAAAGTTGCTCCCGATGAATCCGGCGCCGCCTGTGACCAGAATGGAAGTCATTGGAATCGTGGAGTGAGGACCTCGAAGTGACCGGGATTCAAGAGACGCGGCAATTATAGCCCTTTTCTTGTCGGTTGCCAGCGTTGGAATCGGGCCATCCACCGCAGGAGGACGCGCTCGGCCGGCCGCTTCAGCCGGGTAAACCAGGGCTCTTCTTCGGGCCCAATCGGGCGAACCAGGATGCTGGTCATTCCGGCCAGACGGCCGGCCATCACGTCGGCAAGGAGTTGATCGCCGACCATGGCGGTCCGCCGGCGGTCGAAGCCCATCTTCCGCATGGCCGCTCGACATCCGAACGGCAGCGGCTTTGCCGCCTTGGCCACGAAAGGGAGGTCCAGTGTGTTGGCAAACCGCCCGATCCGCTCTCCCAGCCCGTTGGAGACCAGGCACAGCCCGATTTTCGCCCGGCGAAGTTCGTCAAGCCAGGCCGCCACCTCGGCAGTGACGGTCTCCTCCCGATACCTCTTCAGCGTGCAGTCGGCGTCCAGAAGCAGCGCGTCCAACTCCAGCTCGCGAAGCCGGTCGAGGGTGAGGTCCAGCACGCTTTCCACTCGAAGATGTGGAGCCAGGAGACGAAACATCATCCGTTGCTCGTTGGCCGGGTGGCAGTCAATCCAGTTGCCAGTATCGCACGATGCACCAGAGGGCGCGGAAGGCGTCGCGCAGGCCGATCTTCTTGCCCTCGCCGTAGGTACGGCCGAAGTAGGTGATGCCCAGCTCGTAGATCCGGTAGTTGCGGCGGGCCACCTTGGCGGTCAGCTCCGCTTCAATACCGAACCGCTTCTCTTTGAGCGTGGGGCCGATCTCCTCGATCACTTCGCGCCGGAAGACTTTGTAGCAGGTTTCCATGTCGGTGAGGTTCAGGTCGGTCAACATGTTCGAGAGCATGGTCAAGACCCGGTTGGCCACCGAGTGCCAGAAGTAGAGCACGCGGTGCGGTCCCGTCGCTTGAAATCGCGATCCGTAGACCACGTCGGCCACCCCCTCCACGATGGGCTGAATGAGTTGCGGATAGTGGACCGGGTCGTATTCGAGGTCGGCGTCCTGCACGACGACCACGTCGCCCGTGGCATGGCCGAAGCCGGTCTTCAAGGCCGCCCCCTTGCCCTGGTTGCGCTCGTGGAGGAAGACGCGCAAGTCGGGCTCTCCCTCCATCTCGGCCAGAAGCTCCCGGGTGCCGTCGGTGCTGCCGTCGTCGACCAGCAGGATCTCCTTGGGAATCGAGATCGCTTGCACCCGACGGACGATCTCCCGGAGCGTCGAAACTTCGTTGTAAGCGGGGATAACCACCGAAATGCGGAGCCCGGGCGGAACGGGGAACAGCCCCAGGCGCCGAGAGGCCTCCGGGCCCAACCACTGGTGCAGATGCTCGGGGGCAGGACGCGGAAATCGAGTTTCCGGCGAGCCGCACAGAGGACAAGCACCGGGCGTATCGTCTCGGTCTGACTCGTTGGAAGTTGCGTGCTTCATTAAACTCTTGCGATTTGGAGATGACCAACGTCAAACCCTATTATGCAAATTGGAGGCTTTCCCGCCACGCGAGAACGGCCCCCCCGAACACGGTCTCTCAACTTGTTCCCAAGCTCCGGCTTGGGAACACCCCCCTCCTCGAAGCTCTGCTTCATCCCATTGGGTACCCTGCTGAAGCGAAGCTTCGCGGAAATGCGGTCCCAAGCAGAAGCTTGGGACCGAGGTCGTAACGGGCTTTCCGCTCCCTCGCCCCCACAACGGGTCCAAACGAACCCCTCCTTGTATTCTACCGTACACTTCCCGTAGACTTGGCTCAAATTCAGGGGCCTCGCGGACCGATTCGGCCGCGGAGTACGGCCGGATGGCCCATTTCCGATTCTTCAGCCCGGAAGCTTGTTATGTCGATCGACTTTGCGGTGGTGCCCGTGGCCGGCCGGGGAACCCGGCTCTTGCCGCTGACCAAGAGTCAGCCCAAGGAAATGCTCCCTGTGGGCCGCAAACCGGTGGTGCAGTACGTGGTCGAGGAATTGGCCCGTTGCGGCGTCGGGCGGTTGTTGTTCGTGACCGGGCCGGGCAAGACGGCGATCGAGAACCATTTCGACATCGACGCCGAGCTGATCGCCAATCTGCGGGAGACGGGCAAGGAGGAGCTTCTCGGAGAGCTGGCCTTCGAGCGGGAGGACGTCGAGTACTTCTACACGCGGCAGCGGCGTCAGCTCGGTTTGGGCCATGCCGTGCTGTGCGCCCGGCCGGTCATCGGCGCACATCCGTTCGTCGTGGCCTTGGGCGACTCGATCATCGGCCTTCACGCCCAATCGCAGGTGGTGCGCGTGATGATCGACCAGTTCGAGTCGTCGGGCGCGTCGGCCGTGATTGCCTTCGAAGAGGTGCCGCGGGACGAGGTGAGTCAGTACGGCATCGCCAAGCCCAGGGATGCCGTGTCGGAGGTGTTCGAGCTGGACGACTTGATCGAGAAGCCCGACCCCGCGGAGGCCCCCAGCAATCTGGCCGTGGCGGCCCGCTACGTGCTCGCCCCGGCGATTTTTGACTACCTCCAAAAGACTCCGCCCGGAAAAGGGGACGAAATCCAGTTGACCGACGCCATCCGTATGATGATCCGCGACGGCGGCAAGGTCCTGGGCGTTTGTCTGCCCTCCCACGAGCAGCGGTTCGACATCGGCAACTTCGAGAGCTACTTCCAGGCGTTTCTGGAATTCGCCCTGGCCGATCCGCAGTACGGGCCGGCCTTGCGATCGTACCTGCGCGATCTGGCGGCGAAGCCGGCGGAAGGTTGACCATGCTCTTGATCCGAAAAAGGGCGTACGCTCGCGCCGGCTTGATCGGCAACCCCTCCGACGGCTACCACGGCAAGACGATCTCGGTGATCGTGCGAAACTTTTGGGCCGAAGTGACGCTCTACGAGTGGGACGATCTGGAGCTCGTCTGGAGCCAGGAAGACCAGAGCCGATTCCGGTCGGTCCAGGAGCTGGTCCGCGACGTCCAGCTGCACGGCTACTACGGGGGCGTCCGGCTGGTGAAGGCCACGATCAAGAAGTTCGTCGAGTACTGCGAGGCTCAAGAACATTCGCTTCACGCTCGGAACTTCTCCGTCCGCTACCACACGAATGTTCCGCGGCAGGTGGGGCTGGCCGGGTCCAGCGCGATCATCGTGGCCACGCTTCGCTGCCTGATGGAGTTTTACGGCGTCGAGATCCCACGCCACGTGCAGCCCTCGCTGGTGTTGTCGGTGGAGAACGAAGAGCTGGGCATCGCGGCCGGCCTGCAGGATCGCGTGATCCAGGTCTACGAGGGCCTCGTCTACATGGATTTTGACCGACGCCGGATCGAGCGCCACTCCGGCCTTGCCTGCGGCGTGTATGAGCCGCTCGACGCCTCGCTGTTGCCGCCGTGGTACGTCGCGTACAGCACCGACTTCAGCGAGCCGACCGAGGTGGTGCACAACGATCTTCGCGCCCGCTACGAACGGGGCGATCCTCAGGTGGTGGAAGCGATGGCCCGATTTGCCGAGTTGACGCAGGAAGCCCGCGAGGCGATCCTCGCCGGCGATCAAGTCCGACTGGGCGATCTGATCGACGCGAACTTCGACCTCAGGCGTTCGATCTGCCGGATTTCCCAGAAGCACGAGGAGATGGTCGACCGCGCCCGACGGGCCGGGGCGACCGCCAAGTTCGCCGGCTCCGGCGGCGCGATCATCGGTCTCTGCCCCGACCAGGCGACCTTCGAGCGGCTCCGGGCCGAGTTGGAGCCGATCCGATGCGAGGTGATCCGGCCCGTGATCTGACCGGAGTTTCGTAATTGGCCGCACGGGAGCAAGGAGCACGGCTAGGATTTTCGGACCGGCTCAAAGCGTTCGTCGGGCAAGGTGATCGAGGTAATCCTCAGGCCGAACTTCTCCCCCACCTTGACCGCCTCGCCGGTCGCGATCGAGTGGCCCTCCACGTCCAGATCGAGCATCTCCTCGCAAGACTTCTCGAACTGAATGATCGAGCCGGGCCCCAATTCCAGGATCCGTTTCACCGGCTGACGTTTCCGGGCCAGCGTCACGACCACCGGCAGCTTGATCCGCAAGAGGCTTCGGGTGTAGGCAGGCAGCTCCTCGACTGTCCGGACTCCCCGCCGGAGGGGCTGCTCCGGCGCAGCCGGAGGTTTCGGCTCGGGCGACGGTCCCGGTTGTCGCTGCCCCTGCGACTTCGCTTCCGCGGTCGGTTCTCGTTCAGCGAACACCGCGGCAAGTTCGGCAACAGGCCAAATCAGGTACGCGGTTGCCGAGGAGCCCTCTTCAGGCTTGAGTTCCAGCGGCAGGCTCGCGGCCCCGTCGGACACGGCACCCCGGGCCAGCGCCTGGCTCAGGCTTTCGACCCTCGCCGCTTTGAAGTCGTCGGGCATATACTCCTCGGGGAGGAGGAGCATACCCAATTCCTGGGCGACCGTGGCCAGCTTACTCCGGCCGGTCGGGTCGGGATCGCCGTACCACGCAGGCAACAGGCCGGAGCTTTCCGGCAACACGACCACCGCCCCGGTAGCTCCCACGGTGAGCACGATGACAAGCCCGGGGCCGTCGAGTCCCTCGGGCAGGGCATTCGTGTCGAGCGAGCAGGGCTCACCGACGGACAATTGCAGTTCGGCGTCCAGCGTCCGCCCAAACGACGCGCCCGCCTCGTCGGCCCCTGTCTTGCAGGCTTCCACGACCTCGGCGACGATGTCCAGATTCAGTTCGGCCATTGCGATTCCTCGCCCGACGAAAACCCCACGCTGTGTGGTCGTATCGGGAGATCCGCCCGCAAACTTTTCCCCATTCACACAATTTCCGAGACGCCCACCACGATCGTAGGGTCAGTTCCACCGAACACGAGAGTCTGCGGTGTTTGCGAAAAATAGAATAGCCGGAGAGGCAAGGAGATATGAGGGCAGAACGAACCTTGCCCCCGCTGGTGGCGCACTTTCGCGGCCGCACGCTACAATATGCCGTGCATGGGCGAACCTGCCTGCTGGAGTCCCGCCGGATCGACACGGTCTGAACCATTCGAGGAGGAATCAACATGATGGTGAATCTTGTGCGCCGGGAAGCTGTTTTGGCCTGGGTGGTTCTGGCAGCCACGCTTGCCTACGCGGCCGAGCCGGATCCGGAACATACGCTGACGCTCCATCCCAGGAGCCGCGTGGAGAATACGGAAGAGCCGGGCAAATTCAAGATCGCGTATGAGACGATCGAGTGGGACGCCCGAAAAACGGCCGTCGTCATCTGCGACATGTGGGCCCGTCACTGGTGCGAGGGAGCGTGCCGGCGCGGGGCCGAGATGGCTCCGCGGATGAACGAGTTCGTCGCCGAGGCGCGGCGGCGGGGCGCGCTGGTCGTCCACTCGCCGAGCGGCGCGATGGACCTCTATGCGAATCACCCGGGGAGAAAGCGGGCCAAAGAAGCTCCCAAGGCGGCCAACCTGCCCGACGGGATCGCCGCGTGGTGCCGCGAGATTGAAGCGGAGAAGCGCGGCGAGTACCCGCTCGATCAGTCCGACGGCGGCTGCGACGACCAACCGCGCTGCGACCTCAAAGCGCCCATGGACCGGCACCAGGCCGCCGCTCTGGAGATCCTCGAAGAAGACGCCATCAGCGACTCGGGCGTGGAGTGCTGGAACCTGTTCGAGGAACGGGGCATCGAGAACGTCATCCTGGTGGGCGTACACACGAACATGTGCGTGCTCGGGCGTCCCTTCGGCCTGAGGAACATGGCTCGCTTCGGTAAGAACGTCCTCTTGGTCCGCGACCTGACCGACACGATGTACAACCCCCACATGAAACCGTTTGTCAGTCACGTCCGCGGCACGGAGCTGATCGTGGAGCACATCGAGAAGTTCGTTTGCCCCACGATCACCTCGACCGACCTGCTCGACGGGCCGGCGAACCGCTTCGCGGAGGACGACCGGCCGCACGTGGCCTTTCTCGTGAGCGACGACCACTATCATGCCGACAAAACACTGCCCGTCTTCGCCCAAATGCTCCGCGAGCGTTACGGCTCTGATGCCACTGTGCTCCACGGCCAGGGGACCTCGAACATCCCGGCAACCGGTGAACTGGAGACGGCCGACTGCCTGGTGCTCTACGTCCGGCGGCTGGCCCTTCCCAAAGAGCAGCTCGACCGGGTCCGCAAGTACTTGGAATCGGGCGGAGCCCTGGTCGGCTTGCGCACGGCCAGCCACGCCTTCGACGTCCAGGGCAAGGCCGAACCGGGTCAGGCCGAGTGGCCCGAGTTCGATGCCGAGGTCCTCGGCGGCAACTACCACGGCCACGGCCCCAACCCGGCGGGCACCGACGTGGCGATCGTCCCCGAGCGGGCCGACCACCCGATCCTCGCCGGCGTCCAGCCGCACAAGTGGCACAGCACCGGCTCGCTCTACTACACCTCACCGGTCGCCGACGACGCCACCGTGCTCATGACCGGCTCGCTCGAAGATCGCGTGGAGCCGCTCACCTGGACTCGAACCTACAAAGGCGGCCGCGTCGTTTACGTCGGGCTGGGCCACCAGGAGGATTTTGGAGATCGTCAGTTCCGACAGCTCCTGGTCAACGCGATTTATTGGGCAATGGACCGGCCCGTGCCGGAGGTTGCCAAGTCGAGTGAGTGAGGAACGTCGGCGGGGTTTCCGGGATTTGTGACGTAAGCCGCTTGCGGCTTGGCAAGCGACAACGTTCCTCCCGGGCGAAGCCGCAAGCGGCCGTGTGCTCCCGCGCGTTCTTCAATCTTTGCGCGGCTCCATCTTGCTCTGCAAGAAACCCACGAGGTTCTCGACGTCGTCGGAGCCGATGCGAATGACGCGCCTGCCCAGGTGCACCGTCACGCAGTCGAAGCCCCAGATGTTGTACGTCATGCCGCGCCCGGGGATCCAATGGATACCCCAGC
>JBDRTC010000814.1:0-3484 GCA_043824335.1 Planctomycetota bacterium
TCTGGGGGTTTGTGCCATCGTTTTCGCTCCTTTCTGGAGGGTTGGACTTCTGGAGGGTTCGACTTCTGGAGGGTTGCGCCATCCTTCGGCGCCATCGTCAAAGGGGGAAGGGGAAAATTCACCCCTCCAAAAGCCCCCGACGCCGCGGCAAAGAAGTCAAAAAAAAAGCCGCAAGTCGAGAAATAGTCCCGACTTACGGCCACAAAAGCCGCGCGGCTTCAGCGATCGGCCCGAATTCGCACGGTCGCCAAGATTGCCCGCAAGCGATGCGACACAGTGAGGGTGCAGACGCCAAGCTTACGGGCAATCTGAACCTTAGTAAGCCGCCGTCTGCCGATACCGAAGGCCATGCGGACCAGCAAGCGATCAGGGTGGTTCAAACCCGTGAGGATAGCCAGCGCCAGGGCATGATCTGCCTCACGCTTCAGATCATAAGGTTTCCGGTCAGGAGTGTCCCGCCGAAGCCTAGCCATGTGACCAGCTTGGGGAAGCCGGCCGCGCTCGCCGACATCGTAGCCCGCGAAAAGCCGCGGCGACGCTGCCGCGCGATCTAAAATCCGGGCAACCCGCGGATCGGCACCGTACCGATCGTACAGTTGCCCAAGATAGCGCAATTGATCCTCAAGATTGTGCTTCCGACCAAACATACCAACCATCTGCCATACAGTTCTCATGGTCTCACTCCTGCTAGGGTAAAACGGGAAAATCGGCCCGCGACACCGCGCGGCCATCTACCCTTAGCAAAAACAGAAATGGCGGGTAAATACACCATGCCAGCAAATGCCAGCGATGGGAGCGAGGCGGTTGATGACGCTCCCAGTAGATGCCAGCCGAGGGGAGGGGCAAATACACCAAAACTAGCACAATATCCCCCAAAATGGCGAAACAGGGCGCAGGGCAGGGCGCTGAGTCTGTACTGGAAGCGGAACCACTCAGAAGTAGTACACGACCATAATGCAAAAACACTAGAAAACCACCCAAAGGTGGCTATTTGCCGCGACCGGGCTGAAGTGCAGGCGCAGGGGATGCGATCAGCAGGGAGGAACTGCCAGCTATCCGCCTACTGAGTGTAGGGGAGGGGGAACAGGGATGGCGGAAACCAGGGAGGGGTGAGTGGCGGAATGTAGGGAACCTGAGTAGCGGGTTCGATACCCGCTCAGAAGGGGTAGTCCAGGCACCAGATCGGTACTGTTTCGGATACCTGCTCGAAGAAGGGACACAACCTAACTCGTTAGATGGCCGTTGGTTGCGTCGATGGTCGACCGTCGACCAGCGCTGCCGACCCCACCCGAAAACCCCACCCGGGGGCCCCAATCGTCGGGCCCGGTTTCATAGTATAGGTACCCTGTACAGCTTTTTGAGCCTCGTTTTCTGCCCGGCACGAGAACCCCCCGGTGGCCCCCCATTCCGCCACCGCCGTCTGCTATTTAACCTGCCCTGGCATTTACTCCCTGCGCCCGGGGTGTACCGCCCATTCCCTCACATCGCCGCTCTGGCTGTCAGCGTCAAGAGGGTGGCTGCGTTGGATCGCCTACACTTCGCAAACGGACGCATCTGAGTCTTTGAGAAGGCAAAGCGGGACGTAGAAGCAGTCGGTAGTGGGGCGTTGCCTGGGCTATCTCTTAGGAGTCCTGCGATCGGAGCAATTCCAGAGCTGCCGCTTCATCCTCGGCGATATGGAGGACAAGCTCGAAGTGAACCATTTCCAGACTCGCCATCACGGGGGGGCAAACCGAATGAACCACCAGTTGTCCTCCCGCCTTGCGGAACCGCTTGTGGAGTACCAGCAGCCAACTCAGGCTGCTAACGTCGATGAAGGTAGTTTCTGCCAGACTCAGCAAGGCGTTACGAGTGTACCCCTCGGGGCCCAGCAGGCCGTCGAACGACTGCAATACCAATGTGGCCTCGTTCCGCACGATACGCCCCGTCATCTCTAGTCGCAAGGCATCTCTGGCATCGGACAGCAGTGTCAGGTCCATGGGCCGTCCCTCTCGGGGATCCGGGGCTCATTCGGACATTGCTTCTGTGAATCACGGGGGAAGCCGAGAAACCGTGCTTGCCAATTCGTGGCCGTCTGAACAGGACTCAAGGCGACCGCGAAGGCGGACGTTGCCGGAATGCTCCTGTTAGCGGGCTTCCGGGAGGACGTGCCCTCCGTCCACGCCCCACACGCCCACCGGTTTACCCGTCGCGTCGCGCAGTATGCCGTGTTCGTCTGGTTGGAAATCTGCGAGAGGGAGCAGCCGTCGTTCAAGCGTAGCGACTCGGGATTCGAGCTTCGACAACCTGTGGAGTAATTGCTCGATCTGCTCGTGTGTGCTGGGTTCCAGCGGCCTGTCTTGTGGGTCCTCGGGTCGCGACGAGAAGGCGTACAGAGCGAACGTAGAGGCCAAGGCAAACGCCAAGAGCAATGCCATACACCGAGTAGAGTTCATGGAATACTCCTTTCAGCAAGGCGCGAACGGGCTGTTTTGCCGCACAACTGGAAAAACCGGATCTCTCAGGAAGCAAGACAGTGCCGTCAGCCCGCATTCTACCCCAAGGCCGATGAAGGCCGCAACGGAGAGTCAGACGGGATGCCGCAACTCCATCACCTTCCGTCCCGCACAACCTTCCGGTACAGCAGCCCGACAATCCCCTCGACCAACTCTACCTGCCCGCTCTCCAGGAGAACCTCGACCTTCGCGAGCACCTCCCGCTTGCGATTCATCGACCGGATTGCGTCGAGTGCCCCTTGCGGCGTCAGGCCGCCTCCTGTCCCGACCCGGCTGTAGAGTTCGTCGAAGTCGGCTTCGGTCCAGCCCTCGACCAGATCGGGATGCTCGGTGAGAACCTCATCGAGCGTTCGTCCACGCCCGGCTGTCCCGTGCCGTTGACGGAGCAGAACGTCCAACTCGTGACTATTCCGCTCGCAGTTGCCAAAGCGCATTCCAACGGCGAGGGGTATTGGGTAGAATACGAGTATACAACCAGACCGGGCGACATCGGCGGCTGATCACTGCCGGTGAAGCCAGCAAACACAAGGCCATGCGGGGCCGCATACCCGCGCGGCCTTTTTGCATGCGCTCGCCCGGTTTTGCCGCGGGTGGGCCAGTGCTCGGCTGGGCCCTATAAGCCTCGCCTGCCGGGTGCAACCCCCGGACCTGCCTGCCGCGAGAACATCGAGGCGGGCGAGCGGCTGCTGCGGGAGTTGGCCGAGCGGCTGCTGCGGGAGCTGGCCGAGCGGAATTTCGTTGAGAAGGGCATCCTGATCGTCTAGATCGACGGCATGCGGCTCGGCCCGTATCACGTGATCGCAGCAGTCGGCGTCGACACGGAAGGCCACAAGCACGTCCTCGGCCTGCGGGAAGGTGCCAGTGAGAGGGCGAAAGCCGAATGGCTGAGCTACTCGACCATCATCTAGAAAGCAACAGAAAAGGGCCGTCTTTGTGGACGGCCCTTTTTTGTCACCTCCTACGGGCAACTAGTCTTCGTCATTGAATCC
>JBDRTC010000815.1:0-4307 GCA_043824335.1 Planctomycetota bacterium
AGGGGGTCCCCGCGGATTCACTCCGCGGGGGAGGGGAACCGCAGAGTTCCCCTCTACAGTCAGCTAGCGAAGCCCCCGAGGTGCCCAACGGGGGGGCCTCCCGCAGCGTTTCTTGTCGAATCGACTGGGCGGTTTGAGGCGGAGCTTCGCTAGTCTCCACGTGTGACGCGCACAGCTCGCGGTCTCGATATCAGAATCGAGCTCTGTGGTACGCTGGGGCCGTGGAGGTCGGCGTTCCCTTGACACGTTGGGATTCATCGGTGGGCGGTCCGCGCACGCGGCTGCGACTCGCGCTTTGCGTCGCTGCGCTGGTCGCGCTGGGCCTCGGCGTGACGTGCGCGCCGGACATCGAGCCCTGGCTGCGCACGCCGCAGAAACGAGCCCTGCTCTTCGACGGAGTGCCGAGCTATTCTTCGCCGAGGGAGGTGGAGAAGGCGGGGCGCTGGAGCCGCTTTCGATCGGAGAAGCGCTACGTGGGGCACAGCCGCGGCTGCCTGTCCCGGTCGTTCAAGTATCGCGTTGAGCTCGTGACCATCGACGAGGCGACCCATCTCGGGAATGCCGGTACGCTCCTGCTCACCTACTTGAACGACAAGCTCGTCCTGACGGAGTTTCGCCCGATTCGCGGCGCGCTCTACCTCGATCGCCTGGTCACCCGGACGCCGCTGCGGATGGGTTCCCGGGCCCGCGCGAAGCGGTTTCGACTCACCGGTGCCCCCCGCCACACGCGGGTCGAGGTGCGCCGGTCCGGCGACCGGGTGCGCATCACCTGGGCGGACGAGCGGCTGCTGAAGGCCTACTGGGAGGTCCAGTCCCGGGGCAGCTCGCGGTACATGAAGTAGAGAGACGCGTCCCTCGTCACCGGGTGAGATCCTGCTTCACAACGAGCGGTGCCGCCGACGCATTTTGGAACGCAGTGCTCAGGGGCGCTGCTTGGGCTGCTTCCGGGGCTGCTTCCGGGGCTGCTTCCGAAACCGTCGGAGGTGGAAACAGCCGACGTGCGAGGTCATGCACCTGGAATGATGGAACGGGGAGATTCGAAGAGCCGGTTTCACGGCCGCGCGCTTCTTCGGCGGTTCAGGCCTGGGAGCGGCCGCGTCGGGTGGGGGCTGCGCGTCGGGCGCGGCGGTTCCTGCGTCGGCGGTCCCTGTCGGCACGGTTCGTTGCGTCGGGGCCGTGCGCGGGTCTTCCTTGGGACCGCAGCCTGCACCCAGGGCTGCCGCCAACACGATCCCGGCCGTCGCCCTCGCCGCACCGGAGCGATGTGTTCCCGGGCGTCGTACCCCGCGCGCTACGCAAAAGGGGTTGTCCAGCACGCCCCGGGCGGCCAGGGCGGTGGCGTGGCACCCGCCCTGGCACCGGGCGACGTGGCGGCAGTCGCGGCAGGCGCCCGCCAGGTGGGCGAGGCGGCGCTCGCGGGCGTCGGCGGCCTGGCGGTATGCCGGCGTCGGTGAGCTCATCGGCCGCCCGGGTGAGGCGCTGAAACGCTCCGTCGGTGCGGCGAATCCCGTCGTGGGTCCCGGCGAGGCCATCCAGGCTCAGGTGCACCGCGCCGACCCCAGCGGCCCGCGCGAGCCGGGCCTCGAGGCGGCCGAAGCGCTGCCCGTTGGACACCAGCTGCACGCTCACGCCGGCCCTGGACAGGGCCTGGGCGAGCTGAGGCCAGTCGGCCCGCAGCAGGGGCTCGCCTCCCGAGAGGGTCACGGCCCGGCAGCCGAGCCTTCCCAGGGTCGAGGCCACGGCGAGGGCTTCGTCGGTGTCGAGCTCCCGCCGCCGCGCCCGGCCGGGACGGCTGTAGCAGTGTCGGCAGCGCAGGTCGCAGGCGCGGGTCAGCTCCCACTCCACTCGGTCGGCGAACCGGTTCTCCATGGCTGGCTCCTTTGGTCGACGAACCTGTTGATTATACGGGGCGACGGGGCCGTTGTTTTGTATCAGGTTTGTAACGGCTGTCGTGGCCGGCCGCGTGGTGCTATATCGATACATTGCGGTATCTCGTCTCTACAGTGATCGTGCTCTCCGTCACCTGAGCGGCGTGTGACGAGCAGGGCGCGGGTAACAACAACAACAACAACGGCAACGACACGTGCTCGCTTTCGGCGGACGACATCCTCACGGGCGATCCGGATGGGCATCCCTTGCCTCTCGGCGCGGCGGCCGCCGGCGAGGCGCGCGCGTCACGCATCACTGACCCCGCGTGGATCATACAGCCCGTGGACGCACGGCAGAAGGTGCGGCTCGGGGACTTTCTGCTCGTCAACAGCGAGATCGCCGTGTACATCGAGGACGGGGGCCTGTCGGACGGGTACGCCATGTTCGGAGGTGAAATCCTCGGCATTGACAAGGTTGGACCCGACGGCGCGCCCCTGGGGTTGTCTCGGCACGGTGAGACGCTGGTGGGATTGGCGGCGGAGATGATCAACCCGGAGAGCGTCACCGCGCTCCTGTATCGACATCGGGTCAGGAATCGCTATAGTCATACCAATTGGCGGGCAATACAGCTGAGAGGGAGTGGGATGATGATCGACCGCGTCACGACAAACGGTAGCAAACGAAAACTGAACTGGGGGCACCGCTGGCCCATCACCTTGACCATCGGGCTCATTGTCGCGGCCGTGAGCTGCAAGCCGCCGGCCAAGCCGGACCCGCAGGCGAACAAAACGACCCAAACGCAGGAACCGACCACCAAACCGGCGCCGCGTAAGGCCCACGGGCACCCGGGGCACGGCAAGGCGCCGCGCGGGCATATGTCGATCAGGGACTGGTGGCCCAACATGCTCGACCTGCGGGTCCTCAAGGCGAACGATCCGAAGAGCGACCCCTTGGACCCGGGCTTCAGCTACGCCAAGGCGTTCGCCAAGCTCAACCTGGCGGCGGTAAAGAAGGACATCGAAAAGCTGCTCACCACCTCCCAGAGCTGGTGGCCGGCGGACTTCGGGCACTACGGCGGCTTGATGATCCGCCTGGCCTGGCACAGCGCGGGTACTTACCGGGTGATGGACGGCCGCGGCGGCTCGGGGGCGGGCACCATCCGCTTCGCGCCCCTCAACAGCTGGCCGGACAACGCAAACCTCGACAAAGCCCGCCGCCTGCTCTGGCCCGTCAAGAAGAAGTATGGCCGCAGCCTTTCCTGGGCCGATCTCATGATTCTCACCGGCAACGTGGCCTTCGAGTCCATGGGCCTCAAGACCTTTGGCTTCGGCGGCGGCCGCGAAGACGTCTACGAGCCCCACGACATCAACTGGGGGCCGGAGACGCGGTGGCTGGCCGACGCTCGCTTCGACCGTAAGAAGCTCAAGCCCCCCTTCGGCGCCACCCAGATGGGCCTGATCTACGTCAATCCCGAGGGTCCGGGCGGCAAGCCCGACCCGGTCGCCGCGGCCCATCACATCCGCGTCGCCTTTGCGCGCATGGGGATGAACGACGAGGAGACCGTGGCACTCATCGCCGGCGGCCACACCCTGGGCAAGTGCCACGGCGCGGCCAAGTCCAAGCACCTCGGCCGGGAGCCCGCGGCGGCCCCCCTGGCGGCGCAGGGCCTCGGCTGGAAGAACAAGTACAAGTCGGGCAAAGGCTCGCACACCATCACCAGCGGCCTGGAGGGGGCGTGGACCAGCACTCCGGTCCGCTGGAACCAGCAGTTCTTCAACAACCTGTTCAAGTTCAAGTGGACGCTGACCAAGAGCCCCGCCGGCGCCCATCAGTGGATCGCCAAGGACGCGCCGGAGATGATTCCGGACGCCCACGACAAAAAGAAGTACCACAAGCCCTTCATGCTCACGACGGACCTCGCGCTCATCAAGGACCCGGTCTATCGGAAGATCTCCGAGCGCTTCCACAAAAAACCCAAGGAGTTCGACAAGGCGTTCGCGAAGGCCTGGTACAAGCTCACGCACCGCGACCTGGGCCCGCACGTCCGCCTGCTCGGCCCGGAGGTGGCCAAGCCTCAGCTCTGGCAGGACCCGGTGCCCGCCGTCGACCACAAGCTGGTGGGCGAGCCGGAGATCGCCAGCTTGAAGGCCCAGCTTCTCAAGTCCGGGCTCACCATCGCCCAGCTGGTCAAGACTGCCTGGGCGTCGGCGTCCACCTACCGCGACACGGATCACCGGGGCGGCGCCAACGGCGCCCGCATCCGCCTCGCGCCGCAGAAGGGCTGGCCGGTGAACGAGCCGGCCGAGCTGGCGAAGGTCCTCGTGGTGCTCACGAAGATCCAAACGAAGTTCAACGCGGCGCTTGCCGGCGGGAAGAAGATTTCGATGGCGGACCTCATCGTGCTGGGTGTCGCGGCGGCCATCGAGGAAGCCGCAAAG
>JBDRTC010000816.1:0-6312 GCA_043824335.1 Planctomycetota bacterium
CCGCAGTTTTGCATTGATCCATCAGCTTGTCGTGGACGTGGAAATCCTGAACCCTGAACCCTGAACCCTGAACCCTTGTTGACTACATCAGCGGAGCAAGCGCGGCCGCGGGATGCCCCACTTTTGCCAGGTGTTCGGCCACCTCCTCCTCGGTGGCGGCGTCTTCCTCGGTGGCGATCTTGTCCCAGAGGTCGGGCTCTCCGACCCTCTCGGCTTCCTGCTGGAATCGCTCCCGGATGCCCTCCTTGAGATCCTTGGGCATCCAGATCAGCCGTTTCACGCCACCGTCGGCCGAAAGGAACTTGGGGCTGGAGAGATAGAGCCGCCCGACCCCGAGGAAACCCGGCGTTTGGGCCCCGCCTCCGGTGACGGAGGCCAACTCGCCGAAAGTCATTCCCGAGGGCGTCATCCCCATGAACTCCCGGTTGACCACCATCACGCCGTTGGCCAAAGGCAGGATGGCGAGGATGCACTCGAAGCAGCCGCAGCTCGTCATCGGCGCTTCCAGCAGGGCGTAGGCACAAAACCGTTCCACCTTGCGGTTGGAGTTTTCGTAGACGAACTTGTTCACGCCCTCCCATTCGCCCCTGTCCAGGTCGATCGTCCGGCCCTTGGTGATCGGCTGGTTGGGGCCCGTGGGGCTGATCTCGTAGTTCGCCCGGCCGTCGAGCCAATTGTAGGCGCCGCAGAGGCCCAGCCGTTGCGGGGTGATCACGCAGACGTGATCGGGCGCGTAGCTCTGGCAGACGGTGCAACTGTAGAAGAGGTCGACCGACTCGTCGGTCATGCCGGCGATGCGGTCGTCGCGGAACGTGAACGCCTCGCGGGCGGTTGCGACCCTTTGCTTGACGGCCTCCGCCTCCGTCGAGATACGAACGGCGACCTTGTCGACGATCCCGCCGTACTCGTCGTGGATCTTGGCGTGCAGGATCGTGCCCAGGTGTTTTAGCCGCATGCCGGCGTCGAACGCCTTGGTGCTGATCCGGCACCAGATCTGGTCGCGCTGCCCGGTGTGCATGAATCCCATGGCGTTGGAGAGCCAGCGGTGGATCTGGCGTTCGATGATCCCTTCGAAGTCGCGTTGCATCTTTCGGCCGGCGACGAGCACGTCGATGGCCAGGGGCATCGCGCCGCCGGTCTGGACCGAATCGACGTCCGGCCCGGTGACCCGGACGTCGCCGTCCTGGATCTCGGCCGGGTCGACCATGTAGACGTACTCGACCGACTCGGAATACTTGAAGCCGAACTGGACGTGCATGTCGTCCTTGCGCACCCGCTCGCCCTCGTAGGCCGCGGCGTAGCCGACCGGGATCTCGATCTTTTCGATCTTGACCTTCACCGCCCGGGTGTCGATGCAGGTGGGCACGAGCTTGTCGTAGTCGGTTTCGACCACGATGGCCTCGCGGACCGTGACGCCGGTGGGTCGCACTTCAGGCGTGCTGGCCGTGTCGGAGATGACCGGATAGCCCATCAGGATCGCCCCGGCGCCAATGGCGTACCAATCGTCCGAAACGTCTCCGAATGTGATCGCAAAGGCGTTGATCCGCCGCTTCGTGTAGTCGAGACAGTTCCGCGCCTCGCCCCGCTTGTGGCCGCCGAACGTCAGCGCGCTTCGGATCGACCAGTTGAGCACGTAGATGCCGTCGAGCGTGTCGGGCCCCACGGGCACGACGTACAGGTCCCAGCACTCTTCGAGCGAGGCATCGTCCTTGAACACGCCGCCTTCGACCATCTGCTCCCGCATCGTCTTGCCGTTGCGGTTGGCACAGAGGAACGTGAGGATGCTCCGCTCTTGAAGCTCGCGAACCACCTTCACGGCGATCTCGGTCGAAGGAGCAGGCCCCAGGATGGCGGCAAACCCGGGCATCCGGCCGTCGACCAGTTGGATGCCCAGCTCGCGCATGATCGTATCGGAGATGAAGCCCTGCCAGCCGGCCGGCGTCTGGTAGCCGTTGGCGGTCCTCAGCGCGACGAGCACCTCCTGCGCAAGCATCGTGGCCACGCCCGCGTCCAAGCCGTCGCCGAGATACGGGAGCCAGAGGTCGTCGGAAGGGACGGGCTTGAGCAGCTCCCGCGCGTGCTCGACCTGCGGCTTCAACTCGCCGACCGTTTTCACTTCCAGCCCCATCAGTGAATACGACATCGGCAGCGAGTAAGCCGTCAAGGGGCCCCAGCCGACGGGCTTGTCGGGACCGTGCTCGGCCACGGCTTTCGAGAGCGCCTCCTCAGCCTGCTTGACCCATTCGTGCGCCCCGCGAATGACTTGCGTGAAGACCTGTTTGGACATATATCCCTCCGGTTAGCTATGTCTCTCTAGCTATCTCTCTTCAGCGAAAGACCGCTGGTTTCTCCGAAAATCGGGTATTGGCTACTCTAATCTTCAATCCTGGGCCCCCGTCAGGTGGCCTCGCCGGTCCCCACTGCGTTGCCTGCCGGCTCGCCACCAGTGGATGCCACGGCCGGCGCGGCCCCCTCCGTTTTCGGGCCGTAGGGCACGTCGTACATCGGCGGCGGCAGCCCGAGGTCGGCCCGTTTGCGGTCGATGTGGTCGATCATCAGGTGGGCGGCCGCAATCGGATCGGGCTCCCACGCCCACGTGGCGCCGAAGTGCTTGTCGAACGTCTTGGTGAGCAGATCCACAACGTACTCGCTTCCCTCCACCGGCAACGGCTGACCGATAACGGTGTAGATGCCGCTGGCGACCACGTACATGCCGATGGCGATCGCCTTGGCGCTCATCCATTCCGGCGCGGCCCCGGCCACGGGGAGCTTGTCGAACGAATCGCCGAGGCCGCCCTCTTTGACCAGCTCGGCGCAAGCCGTGAGGATGCGAGTGTTGTCGACGCAGCTTCCGATGTGCAGCACCGGCGGGATGCCCACGGCCCGGCAGATCTCCTGAATCCCCTTGCCGGCATATTTCAGGGCCGCTTCGGGCGCCAGCAGTCCGGCCTTGCCGCAGGCGATCGCGCTACAACCGGTTTGCAGCACGAGCACGTCGTTGCGGATCAGCTCCTTGACCATCTCCAGGTGCGACTCGTCATGCACGAATTTTGGGTTGTTGCAGCCCACCACGCCGGCCACGCCCCGCAAACGGCCCGTTTGGATCCCGTCGTTCAGCGGCCGGTAGCTAGGGCGGTACTTGCCGCCGAGGATCTTGGAGACTACCTCGGTGGTGAACCCGGCCACTAGGTTCTCCTTGACGTCGGGGATGTTCACCTTGTCGGGGTCGCGGTTGGGGAAGTTCTCGATCGCCACGCGGATGATCTGCTTGGCGGTCTTCATCGCGTCTTCTTCATGGAACTCGATGTGCGTGGCGCCGGGGAACTTCGCCTTGGGGCTCGTGGAGACGACCTTCGTGTGAACACAGCTCTGCAACTCGGTGAGGGCCGGGAAGACGCACTGGACGTCGATGAGCATCACGTCGACCGCGCCGGTCATCAGGGCCAGTTCCTGCTGGAGGAAGTTGCCCGCAATCGGAACGCCGTGTCGCATGAGGATCTCGTTGGCCGTGCAGCAGATGCCCGCCAGGCTGATGCCCTTGGCCCCCTTGGCCTTGGCCTCGGCCACGAGTTCCGGGTCTTGGCTGGCCGCCACGATCACGTCGGAAAGGGTCGGCTCGTGTCCGTGAACGAGGATATTGACCTGATCCTCCTTGAGCACGCCCAGGTTCACCCGGGAACGCAGCGGCTGGGGCTCGCCGAAGAGCACGTCGGAAACGTCCGTGGCGATCATCGACCCACCCCAGCCATCGGCCAACGCCGTGCGGACCGCCGCCATAATCAAGTGCTCGGGGTCGTTATCGACGCCGATGTTGGTCAGGTGCATCGCGGTGACGACCTCGCGATCAACGCCCCGCGGAGTGGCCTCCACGGCCGCCCAGTTCTTTTGCTGTTGCTCGGGCGCACGGCGGACGTTATCGAGGATGCCGTCTTGCTTACCAAACTCCTGCAAGAAGAGGGCGGCCAAGTCCTTGGCGACCTCGTTGTCGCTGCGGCCGTCGCGCGCGATGCCGAACTCCTCGGCCAACGCGTGCAGCTTCCTCGGGCCGCGTATCTTGTAGGCGTCGGATTTCCCCTCGGCGGCCAACGCCAGGGCCTTTACGATCTCGCGCCCGTGGTCGCTGTGGGCGGAGGTCCCCGCGGCAACCTCTCGAAGCAGGTTCCGGGCGACGATCGTTTCGGCCGAGGCTCCGCAGATGCCCTTTTGGGCGCCCTTCCCGCCGGGATTGACGCGGCAGGGACCCATAAAGCAGTTTCGGCAGCAGAGGCCCTGCTTTCCAAACTTGCACTGCGTCTTTTGAGCTTCCAGCCGGTCCCACACGGTCTCGACGCCGGCCCGCTCGGCCACTTCGAGCATGTGGAGTGTTGCAGGGTCGACTGATCGCTTCTGCTCTTTTATCATTGAGGTCTCCTGTTCAAGTCGTTGCCAGCCCCCGGGGCCGTCAGTAGCGTGCGTGAGGGTTCTTCTCCAGCCGCCGCGGCCCGCTACTCGGCCAACCGTTTCTCCAGTGCCTCCCTGACGCGGTCGACCGCCGTGACGAACGCCTCGTCGTCGACGTCGACCGAGCGTCCCTCCAAGTCGGCCCGCGCCAACTCGGCCGAATAGGGAAGCATCCCCAGAATCATCTGCCCTCCAAATTTGCCGCTGATCACCTCGAATTCCCGTTGCTCGCGGACTCGGTTCGCCACGACGAAGGTGCGCCGGATGCCGATGTCCTCGGCGAGCTTCTGGATTCGCGTGGCTGTTTGCACGCTCCTCATTCCAGGCTCCACGACGGCGATCATCGCGTCGACGCCGGTGGCCGAGGCTCGGCCCATGTGCTCGAGCCCGGCTTCCATGTCGAGGATCACGTCGTCCTCCACCCGCAGGAGAAGGTGCTGCATCAGCGCCTTGAGCACGGCCCCCTCGGGGCACATGCACCCCTTGCCGCCGAGTTCCACGGTGCCCAGGACCAGAAGTCTCACGCCGCCGGCGTCTGCGGAGAATCGTTCCGGCAGGTCGCTGACCTCGGGGTTCAGCTTGAACATCAGCCCGGCGCCCTCATCCTTGGCCTCGGTGCGCTCGAGGATGAGTTCGCGCATTTGGGCGATGGGCTGTGGGACGGCCTCGTCGGCCACGCCCAGGGCGGAGGCGAAATTGCCGTCGGGGTCGGCATCCACGCCGACGACCGAGCGCCCGAGCGAGGCAAGCCGTCTCGCCAGGGCCGCGGAGAGCGTTGTCTTGCCGACACCGCCTTTGCCAACGATTGCCAGCTTCATTCCAGTGGTCTTGGGCTCTTGCCCGGCTTTCCCGGGGGTGGTACTGGTCCCCTGCACGGTCGCCCACGTGAAGTCCCAAAAAGGCGAGAACGCGGGGCCTGTGGCGTGCAGAGCGGTGTGCGTGGCCGACGCCACCAAGAAATAAACCGCTATGATAAGCCTTCCCCGGAGGATCGTCAAGCGCCCCCCTGGAAAGAGTGTTCGGCTTGCGGTCGCCCCCGCCCGAGACGATGAATCGCCGAACGCGAAAGCCGCCGGGCCCGACGCGTGTACGCCGTGGACGGTTGGCACTGATTTCATTCTAGGGGAAAAAACGGGAGGTGGCCACCCGCGTTCCGTTGCCCCACAGGAATGCCGAAAACGTCAAATACTGCGGAGTTATTAAGACAGACGTCTCTGATTCATTCAGCGTCGCGGAGCGGATTCTTGCGGCTTCGGCGCTCCCCGGAAACATCGGCCCCTTGATGGGAAAAGATTTCCATCGAGATACTCCCCCATCTGCCGAAGCTTGTACCGGTTTGGCGGTCGCGATATATTTATCATGGGAGGATGGCGGACAGTGCCGCGGTGCGATCCTAGGTAAGTTGAGAGAAAAACCAATGTTCGCTTCCAGGCGACGTGGCGCATGAGGTGTCCGGGACAAGATCCGCGGTACTGGAAAGAAGACGCGGTGTTCGAAACGCCGTGTCCCAAGTGCGACAATTCGGTGGAGTTCTTCAAGGACGAGGGCGCGCGCCGCTGCTCCAGGTGCGGCTACCGGTTCCCCAATCCCAAAATCTCCTTCGATTGCGCCCAGTGGTGTGCGTATGCCGAGCAGTGCCTGGGCTTTGTGCCGGAGCGGGAAGCGCTTTCAAACCCCGGGGAGGGAGCGCTGGCGAGCCGGCTTATCCAGGAGATCAAGGGCGCGTTCGAGAACGACCAGGCCCGCATCGCCCGGGCGCTGACCGTCTTCCAGCACGCCAGGGAGTTGCTCTCGAAGGAGGGAGGAGACCCTCGGATTATCCTCGCGGCTGCCCTGCTCGTCGAACTCGCCGCAGACCCGCGGGAGCCGGCG
>JBDRTC010000817.1:0-6525 GCA_043824335.1 Planctomycetota bacterium
ATCGGCAAGGAGTTTGAAAGGCGTTGTAGTGAAGACCTTTGGGATTGAATGAGCCTGTCGCGGGCGTAGAATCGCCCCTATGTTCATTCGTCCGTGCTACCGCAGGAAGAACGGCAACCTGCTGCACGCCTCCGACGCCCACACCAGCAGCGACTCTCGCTGGTCGCTGATCTGCTGCTACAACGCCGCCCGGAACGATCCGTACAAGGATTACCACTTCGAGCAACGTGTCGTTGAACGTCGAGCTTTGCTCTTCCGGCTCGGCGCGTGGCTAAGCGCCCGCCCGAACACTGATGGGAAAGACTTTCTGTCCTTCGGCGAGTTGGCCCGCGCCCGCCTGCACAATCTGTTCACCGCCATTTAGCCCCGAGCCGATGCCGACAATCGCGCCGTCCTGGTAGTTGGTTGTCACAGCCCGCTTCCGGCAGACATCCCCATCGATGACGTAGACGAACCTCTCGTTGCCCTCGGCCATGGGCAGATCCAAAAAGATACGCACGATGTCCGTCCGTGTAACGGTCAAAAGCGGCCTGGCCGCGCTGTTTCCTTCGGCCGGCTGGATAAAGGCGCCGCGGTCGAAGAACCGCTTCGTGACCACACCGTCGAACGGGGCGCGAATCTCGCCATTTTCGAGCATCGTCTGGACTTTCTCCAACTCGGCTTTCGCCAGGTCAACCTTGGCTTCCGCGCTCTGCTGGTTGGTCACCGCTCGTTGGACGTACGCTCGGGCGGCGTCGACTTCGGCCTCCGCCGTGCGGATTCGCGCTCGTACCGTGTCAAGAGCCGCCTGGGCCGCATCCCGCTGGTACTTCGCCTCGTCCAAGCGCTTGGCTTGCAGTGAACCGCTTTGCACCAGGCGCTCAGTGCGTTCGTACTCGGCGAGCTGCTTGTCCAACTGTGCTTGCTTCTCCTGCAACTCAGTCGTGGTCTCCTCAACCCTCGCCTGCGCGCTGCGCAGCTCGGCCTCGGCCTGACGGATGGCCGCTTGTGCTTGCTGGGCATTTGCCTCCGCGCTGGCGACGGCGGCACGCTTTACTTCAAGCTCGTTGTGCATCTCCGGAATCCAGAGCCGGGCCAGCACCTGACCCTCGGCCACGCGATCACCGATGTCCACTGAGATTTCCTCAAGATAGCCCCCGACCTTCGCAAAAAGGTCGGCGGTCTCGAAACCCTCGACCGTTCCGGGTAATTCGATGGTCCGCGCAAGGTCTCGCTTTTCGACGGTGATCGTCTGGACGCGGGGCAGTTCGTCGCCGGGCTTTTCTCTTGCCGGGGCCCCCGGGTTGTAGGCGTCCGCGCTGCCGCAACCGAACATTACGAAGGCGAATCTGACGACCATCAAGACAGTCAACCCGGCCAAAGCCGTTATCCAGGGCACCAGGTGTTTTGGGCGCGCGCTCATTTCACTTCCTCTTTCAAACTGCTATTGCCCTGCCGGTTGCACGGCGGCTACCGCCCTTGGCGGTCGTTTGACGATCGTATACATGCACGGCACCACGAACTTGGGCAGCAGCGTGGCCGCCGCGACGCCGCCGACGATCGCGATGGCCAGAGACTGGTCGGCGCCGCTTCCGGAAAAGCCGATGGCCATGGGGAGCATGGCCATGATGGTGGTCACGGAAGTCATCAGGATGGGACGGAAACGCACGATTGCCGCCTCGTAGACGGCCTGTTCGGGCGAGGCGCCCTCCTCCACGCGGTGGTCGGCGAAATCCAACAGCACGATGGAATACTCAACGACGATACCCATCATCATGATGATTCCCATCAGCGACTGAATGTTGAGCGAGGTGCCGGTGACCACGGTTCCTGCGTCGTAGTCGGGCAACACGTTGGCATACAGGTCCGTCGCCCGAGTGATGTTGCGGTGATTGATCACCGCCGGTCCCGTGGCCTGCTCGATGCTGGCAATGTTCCGCAAGAGCGCAGGGCGCACGCTCGCTTCGCCCGTAATGGGAATGTTGCGGAGCGTATCCAGCGAGTTGATGTCGCGTTCCTGGTATTGAACGCCGAGGAAGTAATGGTTGCCATTCTTGGGATCGATCCAAAACGCGGGCTCGAAGTTGATGGAGCTGTTGGTCGCGCTGACCACGTTCTCCATGGTGTCGTCGACCGTGACCCCCTGATAGGCGGCCAACACCCGGTCCATCTCGATATTCAGCACCGGGTAGTCCAACCGCTGGGCGATCCGCACGTCGGCCGTGCCGGGGACTTTCTCGGCTTCCTGCTTGACGATCCGCGCGATCCGTTGCGCCGTGTGCAGGTCCGAGCCGGTCACTTGGAAGTGGAGCGGCGAAGGTTCTCCCATGTTCAGCGCCGCCGTCATCATGCCGCCGGTATCAAAGGCTATTTCGACGCTGGGGAATTGGTCGCGAAGCTCGCGCCGCAACTCCGTGACCAGGTCGAATACTCCAGGGCGGCCCCGCTTGTCCTTGAGCTGGACCAGAACAAAGGCATCCATCGGGCCCGTGTTGGGGGTATATGCCGCGGGCCAGTCCATCAGCACGCCGATGTTGGAAATCAGGATTTGCAGGTGCGAATCGGGATGTTGCTCCTCACCCAGGGCGAAGGCCGGGTCCGGCTCCCCGAGGCGGTCGATGATGACGCGCTCGAGCCGCGTGATTGTCTCCTCGGTGTTCTCGATCCGCGTGCCGGAGGGGAGGCGGACGTACATCGTGAACTGGGCGGAATCGACGGGAGGAAACAGCTCCTGGCCGATTCGAAAGAAGAGGAGCATCGAGCCGGCGAAGATCAGCACCGATCCCGCGAGAACGGTCCACTTCCAGCGGAGCGTCCGCCGCAGCAACCATCCATAGCCCTTGACGACCGGAGCCAGCCAACCCTGGTCCTCGGAGTCGCCCGTGTTCCGGGACGCCCGGCCGCCGGCCAACAACTTCGCGCCGCAGACGGGAACGAAAAAGATCGCCACCAGATAGGAGGCAACAATCGCGAACATCACACTGACCGCTAGCGGCGTGAACAGGAACTTGGCAGTCCCGGAGAGAAACACGACGGGATAGAACACGATGCAGAAGGTGATGGTCGACACGAGAATGGCCATTGCCACCTCGCGCGTGCCGTCCACGGCCGCTTCCACCGGAGACTTCCCCATCCGGCCGTGGCGGACGATGTTCTCCAGGACCACGATCGATTGGTCGATGAGGATGCCCACCGCCAGTGCCATTCCGCCGAGCGTCATCGCGTTCAAAGTGTCACCGGTATAGAATAGACCGATGATCGCCGCCAGAATCGAAAGCGGGATGGCCGTCAGTATGATCAGCGTCAGCCGCCAGTGGCGCAGAAAGAGAATGACCACCACAGCGCATAGCAGGGCCCCCAACAGGGCCTCCATCTGCAAACCGCGGATGCTCTTGCGCACCCCGACCGATTGGTCCATCACCACGCTCAGCACCAAGCTCTGCATCTTGGGATCGTCGGCGTTCATCTCCTTGAGCCGCGCCAGGATGCGTGCCAGCCGGTCGTTGATGGCGTCGACGATCTGGATCGTGTTCGCACCTGGCTGGCGATAGATGGGGATGTAGACCTGCCGGCGGAGGTAACTCTCGACCTCCAGGTCCGATCGGCTGGCCAATTCAACAGGCTCGCGACCGGTTACCAGCTTGTCGTGCATGGCTGCGGAAAGCGCGGCCAGGTGAGGTGACGATCCATCATGGGAACTGTCGTCGGCCAGATACCAGACAATCCCACACACTGCGATCAAGACCGACGCGGCCAGCAATACTGCACGTCCAAAAAAGAACCACGATCGAGCGGGCGCGGCCTCGACGGCGTTCTGGTCGTAAACAGAACGGCGGCAATACCTCTCCAGCGCCCCCTGGAGCGGCTCCAGGTGCTTCCAGAATGCTTCAGCTTTCTTGGTATCTCGACTCAATTCAATCCCCGCTCTCACACGCGGACTCGACCACTTCCGCCTCTACCATGAAATGATTCTTGTAGGCCGTTTTATTGCATGCCGCGGAGTTTTCTCGAAGGCACCCCTGCTTTGAACCATTTTGTGCCGCGTCACTTGACCGCAGTGTCGCAGCCGTTGGCCGATGTTCGGAGCCCGCGACAATTCTATGCGCGCAAGTGACTTCTGGCAAACATGTTAAGTGATTACTGATACGGATCTTGATCCCCCGCCGCCCCCAATGCAACGCTCCGACCGCCTTTCTTGCGACTTTTTCCACCCGCTTTACCCCTTCGTCACGTAACGGGTATCGCGGTTTTCGACGGCTTTTACCCAATGGCACTGCGTGCTTCGCGGAAGGTAAACGCCGTGACGTGTAAAGATGTCTTCCAGGCGATGCAGCGGAAGATGATCGCCGAACTTGCTGACGATCACTTCCGTGATCAGACCCAGGCCGGCGATGCCGCCTGGAATCGGCCGTGGTGGAAGGGGAGCCGCAGAAACGCCGTCCTTGCAACGACGGCAAGCGTATTTGGGCCGCACGTGGATGTGAGCTTCCAGCTTGGCCGGCTCGAATTCTAACTCCCGCGTGAGGTAGAAAATGCAGAATCCATCCTGATCCCAGAAGAGGATCTTGATCCGATCGCGACTCCGGTTCAGAAAGCAGGAACAAGTGGCCGGAGCACGGATCCTGTTCAAAGATCTCTTGCACTCGGCCCATCAAGTGATCGAAGCTGCAATTCATATTCGTTGGTGTCGTGCACAAGAAGATCCGCACGTCGGAAAAGTCTATCATGACTTGAGGGCCTGCCAGGGACGCAACGCACCCACGGCTCGGATGACTTCCACCAACACGGCCTGACCGACGCCAAGGGGCAGCCGCACGATGCCTCCATTGGGCAGTTCGATTTCCACCGGAGATGCTTTGAGTGTGATCGGCACGAACGCCGCTTCACCCGACTCGGCTCGCTGGCGAGCAGCTTTTTCAGCTACCATCGGCTCCGGGATGCCATCCTTGAGCCGATCAACCCAGCGATAGAAGGTCGATCGAGAAACTCCTTCCTGGAGGCAGAAGACGTCTACCTCCAAGCCGCTCGCTCTGTAACTCTCAAGCCGCTCTTGCCAGTCCAAATAGTCGTCGAGGTCGCTAGGCGGTCGTCCCATCACCTGTCTCCGTTGAAAAACTCCGAGGAAAACTGCAACATAACAGGCCCCGCAAGTATGGTCGGATACAGCGATTACTGGGTGGCGAGGTAAATGACACGCGCCGCACGCAACAGAACGCCTCTGATTTGGGTGGCACTGCGCCCACTGAACCGTCGTGTGCTCGGCCAGGGGATCGCAGCCCGCCTCGGGGCATGTCCGTCCTATCGCCTATGCCAAGGCTCGGCGAGGCGGGGTCAGAAATGGGGGCGATCCGCTTCTGTCACCGGCAAGGCGAGATAGGGCTCCTACCCAGAAGACCCTGACGCAAGACTTACGCCTGTATGAGGAGCGGGTGCGAGCCGAGGAACACCTGGCACAGTGTCAGATTCCCGAAGCTAGGGGCCGCTTCCAGGTCAAGCCTGGTCCGAGAGAGGCGGTTTGCCTATCTTAACGCGCGAAAATGGAAACGCGCGGGGGAGAGGGTAGCTACCTCCCTGTCGAGGCGAGGCCGGGGGGAGGTGGCTCAATCCTGGCGAGGGCGTGGGGCCCCTCGGCGCCCCTTCTCGCCGCGGGTCGGGTGGCGGGCCCAAGCCTGTTCCGGGCTACGTCGCGAAGCCGCGCCGGTCTTCGTCTCGATCGTCGTGCCTGCTGTCTTGTGGATGAGAGGGGACGACGAGGGGGTTAGCGCCCCGATCAGATAAACGCGCCAGCCAGGACTTCTGGTGAGCGGTCGGTCGTCGGCCATCATGCACCTCCGCGTGGTCTCTTGCCCCCTAACGCCAAGCTCACCTGCCGCTATGGAGCGCAGCGGAATAGCAGTCAGGTGTAGCGTATTGTTCGACGTTCTATGTTGTCTTCTTGTCGTCTTGTTCAGATTGGCCCGATTTGCCCGCCAACGCCGCGAAGATTGCTGCAAGATTGTCCAGTCGGTACCGGACACTCACTTTCGACTTGTCCCGAGGGATCAGGACCAAGAGTGAAAGCAGCGACAAACAGGCAAACCAGGCGAATTTGGCGAATCCGGCCAGATGTTGATAGCTATCGGTCCCTAGAAATCCCAGGAAACCAAGGAAACCAAGAAATCCAAGCGCACCAAGAAACCGGCGATCATGTGTCTTTTCCATATCATATCTCCTTTCGTCGAACTTCTAATTCTGCCGCCGGCCCGACGCCGTCGTAATTAGTTATGGCGGCGATTTCGGCGGCATAACGCGCGTCGGAACAACGGGCATTCTCGCCGTGAAGTATGTACCAGTCAAGCACTTGCGGCCGGCTCCCCCAAAATGGACCAGCGTGTTCTGCGGTCCGCAGAACACGCTACCCGCCAGGTCTGAGAGACATGCCGTCTTCCGCGCGCAGGAACTCCACCCCTTCGGACCGGCGGATCGGTATGTCCTTCTGCCTATCTTAACGCGAGAAAATGGAAACGAGCGAGGAAGAGGGTAGCTACCTCCCTGTCGAGGCGAGGC
>JBDRTC010000818.1:0-7981 GCA_043824335.1 Planctomycetota bacterium
CCTGGGGGGACTGGGTCACCTTCCGATAGGCCTGGCGGGCGAGCTCAAACTCGGCCCGGCTGGCCAGGCACCGGCCGATCACGTAATCCACCTCGTACTGTTCCTCAAAATCGGGATACTCGGCGCTGATCGTTGAGGCGATCTGGTAGGCTTCATCCCATCTCTTTTGGTGGCACAGCGCCTGGGCCAAACGTAAAGGAACGACCCCCATCCAGGGCTGGTCTTTCTCCCTCACCTGAAGCAGGAGGCGATCGAGAAGCTCTCCGGCCTCCCGATACTCGCTTTTTCGGAACGTCGCCTCGGCGATTCCGTATTCGGCCGTAAGCCGCAAGGCGCTCTCCGGGTATTCGTCGAGGAGGGTCTGGAACGCGCGTCGGGCTTGGTCCCACTGCTGCTCGGCGGTGGCGACTTGCCCCTGGAGATACAGGATGCTTTCCCGGATCTGGCCGGTCGCCTCGGCAGCGAGCAGTTCCGAGAGCAGTTGCCGCGCGCGCTCGTAGTCCTTGGCCTCGAAGCTGCGTTGGGCCAGCCGAAACGTGGCGTCGGCCCAGTAGGAACTCGTGGGGTGCTCCCCGCGCAGCCGGTCGAACAGCGCGCTGGACTCCTCCGGGCGTTTCAGGTCGTCGAGTGTCCAAGCCCAGTTGTAGAGTAGGGCGTCGATTTTGCGGAACTTCGGATACGCGGTGGCCAGTCGTTCGTACTGCTCGGCGGCCTCCCGGTCCTGCTCGAGGCTGTCGCGGAGGAGGGCCGCCGCCCAGAGGGCTTCGGGATACTGCTCCGTGTCCTTCCAGCGGTCGATGACCATGTCGTACATCGCCAAAGCCGGATCGGGCTCGCCAAGCTGCTGGAGGATCCGGCCGCGGGCCAGGGCGGTTTCGGCCGCCAAGGGAGGATCCGGGTTTTCCTGCAACACGCGATCGAAGGTTTGCGCCGCCTTCTCCAACTGGCCGGCCTTGTGCTGGCTCCACGCCAGGCCCGATAATCCTTCGAGGCGACGCCCGGCCGACTGGCCGTCGTCGGCCAGCCGGGTGAACAGTCTTTCCGCCCAGGCGAGGTCGCCGGCGTCGTAGACCGCCTGGGCCAATTGTTCGGTGGTTGGTGCGACGAGCTCGTGGCCGGCGTGCTTTTCGAGCAACTCGGCGTACCGCTGCCTTGCTTTGTCGAGTTGGCGAACTTCGGCGTGGCAGATTGCCAGATTGCCGAGGCAGGCCGCGGCGCCGTCGGCTGTTGGGTCCGACGCCATTCCGCGCCATCTTTGCAAAGATGCTTCGAGCGGGGCGATGGCCTCCTCGAACCGCTTTAGCTTCATCAAGAGCGAGGCCCGGGTCAATTGGGCGTCGGCCCGGAGCCGACCGGCGCCTGATTCAACCACGGGCGTTAATGCTTCCAGCGCCTCCTGGTGCCGTTCGAGCCCTTCGTAGGCGAGCGAGAGAAGGTATCGGTCTTCCAGGGCCTGCCCCGCCTCCGGGCCCGCCTGGATCAGTCGTTCGAGGACCTGAATCGCACGCTCGTGCTGTTTCCGCTCGAAAAGGGATTGAGCGAGCATGCGTTGGACGTCGGGCGCCAGCTCGCTTTGCGGGAATCGGGTGGCGAACTCGGCAGCCTGGCGGTCGAGCGTCTGGTAGTCCTTCGTCTGAAGCGCCACCTGCACTTTGCCCCGCATGGCGTCGTCGACCCAGGGGTTGTCGTCCCGGGTGGAGGCGATCACGTGGTCGAACTGCTCGCCGGCTTCGGCAGTCCGGCCCGCGTGGAAAAGCGACTCGCCCGCGTGGAACCGAAGCGCCGCGGTCAGTTCGTGGTCGGGATGCTCCGCGGCGGCTTCGAGGAGCGTGCGTGCGGCGGACGGCCAGTCCTTCTGGGCCTTCTCGGTCAGACCAAGCCAATAGCGGGCTTCGACCCCCACCTTGGCGTCGGCGGTGATCGATTCCAAAACGGTTTTGGCTTCCGCCAGCCGGCCCAGCTTCACCAGCGCCCAGCCGCGTCCCAGCCGGGCGGTCGATTGCCAGGGACTTTTCGAAAATTCGAGCCGCGATTCGAACGCTTCAAAGCTGGCGAGCGTTTCTTCGAACCTTCCCGACACGTATTGCAGCGCCCCCAGGTTGAACTGGGCATCGTCGGCCAGCGAGCAGCCGGTCTTGGCGGCCACCGCCATGTAGAACCGCTCGGCCTCCTCGACCTTGTCCTGTTTTTCCAGCGCCCGGGCGAGCCCGAAGCGACAAGCGTCTTGCATCTGACCTTGGGGGAACCGGCTCAACCCGCGGCGGAAATACTCTTCCGCCAAAAGCGCGTCGTTTTGGGTCAAGGCGACGTCGCCCAGATAGGGCAAGACGTAGGCGTTCAACGCGTCGTCGGGGTACGTGTTCAGGAAGCGTTCGAGTTCAACCTTGGCCAAGTCGGACTCGTCGGCAAGATAGGCGGCTTCTCCGACCCGAAAGAGCGCCGTCGCCGCGAACCGTCCCTCCGGCTCCCGGCTCAGGTAGTTGCGAAAGTGGGGCACGGCTTCGTCGGGCCGTCCCAATTGAACCAGGGCCTCGGCCAGAAAGAAGGCACTCTGGTTCGCCTGCGCGTGGTTGGCGTATTGACTGAGAAACGCCTGGAACCCTTCGGCCGCGAACTCCCATCGTTTCTGGGCGTAGTGTCCCGCCGCGACGGCATACTGGTCCTCTGCTTCGTCGGCCCGAAGCGGAGCCGCCCAAACGGCGGCGCCCAACAGGGTGGCCAAGAGCGCCTTTGGGACTCGTGAAGACATGACATGACCGAGCGTGAGATACCCTGTCTCATCCGGAGTGTGAGCGGACTCTTTAAGAGAGACCGGCTATTACAAAAAGCACCCCGGCGACGTCGGCTGCTGGTAACCGCTGTCGCCGGGGCCCACGTTACTGTTCTGTGCTCAAAAGGCCGCGTGGCCGGCGACCTAGTATTCGCTCCCCGGCCCCGGATCGACGTTCCCCACCATGTGGAAGTGGTCGTGGTCGATGTAGATCACTTCCTGGGCGTCTTCGTTCGTCGTGGTGTATGGGACCGGCCAGCCGACGCGCGTGACCTCGGTGAAGTTGATCGTACACTTGTACTGGGCGTGGTGAAGCTGGGCCGGGCCAATCAGCGGATAGACTCGGGGCGGATCGACGGAATCGTCCAGCGGCTCCACCACGATCCGCACGTTGTTCCGCTGCGTTTCGTGGAGCAAGGGGAGGCCGCCTTCCAGAGGACGCGCATCCTCCAACGCCCGCATGATCTCGTCTTGCGAGGGCGGATCCAGCGCCACGGCGGGGCTGCCTTCAGTGATCGGCCCGAGGATCGGTACGGTGGCGTACCGTTCCTTGTCCCAGAACTGGTCTTCGAGCTCGTCCTGGAAATACGGGCTGATGGGGATCGGGCAACTCAGCAGCCCCAGTTGCGGGCCGGCGGCGATGGTCGTACAACCGGTTGCCGCAAACAGCGACACCAACATCAGGGTCAACACGGCGGCAGAAGCGGTCTTGTAAAGCATGGATGGCACCTCGACGAATCGGTTCGAGACTCGACAGCCGGTCGAACGCCCGCTGCCGTGGCAACTTTCGTCCCCCCCTTGGTCACCGTGCGGATAAACGTCGATGTCGGCCCTACCGGGGGCTAGAAGTAGTTATCGTGTCAACCTGCGAGAAACTTGCGGGTTTTTCCGGTTGTGCCGGATAATCACTGGAATGCGGGAGTGGTTCGTCAATCCTTGGAGTGCGAGTTGCGTGGCACTGGCGCCTCGCCAGTTCTTGAGTCCATACGTGGGCAAGATGACCGTGCCACCCACAAACTAACGCCCGGCAGACCTGGAGCCCCCAACGAAAAACCCCCACACGGAGCGGGCCGTGGGGGGTTTTTTGGAACAACTTGTTCTTAAAGCGGGCTATTTGTGTGGCCGGAACAGGCCGGAGATCGGCCCTCGGCGCGGCCCGTCGTCGAAGTCGAGCTGCCACCAGCCGTCGTGCCACTCGAGCGACACTTTGCGCCATCCCAGCGGCACCTGCGGATAGGGATAGAACGGGCCAATGTAGGGCCACGCCGTCGGCGAGTACTGTTTGGGATAGGTCAGCGCCGCATAGTTCGGATACGCCGCGTAGCTGGGCCAGGTGTAGTTGGGCATGTACGGCTGGTCGTATTGGGCCGGGGCCACGCCACCCCCTACCGGTGAAACATACTGTGGGATCGGTCCGCCTCCGGCTTGCCCCATCGGCATCGGTCCCGCTTGAACGTAGGCGATCGGCACCGGAACTGCCATCGGTTGCGATTGAGCCGCTAGGGTCGGCCGCGGCGCCATCAGCGTTTGCGGCTGCGGAGCGGGCATCGGTTCCTGGGTCGTCATGACCGCGACTTTCTGGGCCGGGGTGGACGCAAACGTCGTGGCCACCCGATCCGCATGGCCTGCCGGCCGAGGGCCCGTCTCGACGCGCTGCGCCGGCGTGCTCAGGCCGCGCGACGCAAGCCGCGCGATCCGTTCCGGGTAGACTGCGCCGCTCGCCTGCTTGACCGGAGGCATCGCGGCTTCGGCGGGCTTGTCGGCCGAGCCGATCGTCAAATCGTTCACTACGCGCGTCACGCCGGGCGTTTGAAACACAACCCTCAGGGCCGCGTTCATCTGCTTCTGGTCATTGACGCGCCCCCTCAACCAAGCGGTCCCGTCCTGGTATTTCACCCCGACTTTGTAGCTTTTCAACTGGCCGCTGTTGCGCAGGTTAGCGGCGATCTGCTCGGCAACCTCTTGGTTCCCGGCCATCGCCCCGAGTGGGACCAGAACGGTGACTGCGGCGACCACCAAGCCAACTAAGAAACGTCGCATGCCTTACCTCCTGTTAGGATCAATCCCATGGCGGGTCACGATCGGAAGCCGACGCGCCTGGGTCGCGCGCTTGGGCCCCGGGAGTCTTAGTGAAGTCGGTCCCCGGCCACGCAGGGCCGGCCCGACCGATATCGGACCTCGACGATTGAAGGTTTCCCCGTTGCTTTAGCCTCAGCAATGGGACGTGTCGGAAGCGAGAAGGAGGGGACGCCGCGCCGATGGAAATCGGCCCCGGCAGCGGGTTGGCCCCCCTTGCGCAACCTCCGTGTCCGACGATTGCTGCCTGACTATAGACTTCGGCTCGCGATTGTGTCGAAAGGAAGCTTTTTTTCGATTTTGCGAGTCTTCCCGGTCGGGTGATAAAAACCAGTTCCGGGGAGGAAGGCACAAAGGATTGGCGGGAACAGACTTGCGACAATCGCCCTGCGCCATCCCGGGAGCGGTGCTTGCGCTCCCCACGAGGGGCAAGCGTCCCTTGATTTGACGCTCACGCCGGGTGGGCCCAAAGTGCCTCGCGGTTCTCTGGGGCGTCGGATGGGTGGAGAAAGCGCGGAAATCGAAAACCGACCGTCTCAGCGCATCAGTTTGTTCAATGCCCGGTCGAGTTCGGCCACCTGGACATTGCGGTTGACGACTTTGCCCTCTTGGTCGATCAGGATCATCGTGGGCAGCGTGAGGATCCCCAACTCGTTGGCCGGGCGGCTGTCGAGGCCGCCTTCCTCGAAGATTTGCGGCCACGGCAGAGGGCTGTCGGCCAGGTAGGCGGCCATGTCTTTAGGGCTGTTGTCGAGATTGACGCCGATGATGCCAAACCCGGAACGACCGTACTTCGTCAACAGGTCTTTCAGCGCCGACATGTCGGACTTGCACGGCTCGCACCAACTGGCCCAGTACTGGATCAGCACGACCTTGCCGCGAAACGCCGCCAGCCTGACCACGTCGCCCGAGGGGCTCTTGCCCTCCAGCGAGATCTGCTTGCCGACCGACTCCAGCCGCGCCCGCGCCCCCGCGGCCTTCTTCGCCTGGGGCGACGACGGGAATTCGCCCACGACCCGGCCGTACCACTTCTTCGCCTCAGCCTCTTCGCCGCCGTACTCCTGGGCAATCGCCAATTGGAGCATCGCCTCGGCGGCATCGGGAGTTTCGGGATAGTCGTCCGCGTACTTTTCCAGGCTCTTCAGCCACGCGGCGTGGATCTTGGCGAACTGCTCGGTGGAAGCCGTCTGGACGCTCAAGCCGTAATCGGCCATCAGTTGGCGGAACTGAACGTAGGCAACCAGCTCCTTGTCCTTCTTGCTCTTCTGGAGTCTCTCGAACAGGGCTTCCAGCCGCTTGACCCCGTCCGGGTACTCACCCGACTGGACCGCCGCGCTGACCATGTCGGCCAACTGCCGCAGCCACATCACGCGATCCTCCGGACTGCCTGACTGTTCGGCGATTCGCACCAGCAGGTCGGCCCGCCGCGCGTGAAACTTGGCCTGCTCCGCCACCGACGTGGCCTGGCTGGTGGCCGCGTCGAGCTTTTCCAGCTCGGTCAGAAGCTCTTGCGTTTCTTCGCTCGGGCCGGTCGACGCGAGCCGGGCGGAACCGTCCAGCGGCGACCGGAAAAAGAGCCCCGAAGACGCCAATTGACCCTGGCCGTTGGAGATTAGCCGAGGGACGTCGACTACCCGCCATACGTTACCCACTTCGACCAACGTGCCAATGTGCACCTGGCCGTGCTCCGCTCCCGTCTCGACCACGGCCACCACGTTCTCGTAGACGCGGAGATCCTTGGTCGACCCTTCCATGCCGGCGGGGACGATCCCGGGACGGTTCCCGCTGAACTGAACCCATTTCGTGGTGTCCACGATCTCCTTCTGCTGGGTGGCCAATTCCTTGAACTGGGGAAGGATTCCTTCGAGCCTGCCGTCCAACTCTTTTGCTTTCTCCGGGCCGAGTCCAAGCGATTTCAACTCGGTGGCGCTCAAGACGACGCGGGAGAATCGCGCCGCGTCGCGGGCGGCCAGGGCGGCGACCACCTCGGCCGTGACCTCTTCGGCGGAGATCGCTTTCCACGCGTCGATGTTTCCGTCCTCGTTCTTGTCCATCGCCCAGCGGCTCCCGCCAGTGTGGAACCAGCGATACTGGTCGGCCTTGTTGTTGAAGTCGCTGTCGATGTCTCGGTAGACCTCCAGGCCGTCCTTGTGGTAGCTCCACTGATCCACCACGTTATCGCCGTTGGTGTCGACGAACTGCCTGAGGATGACTCCGTCGGGATCCTTCACGACCCATCCCACGTTGCCGCCGATCTTTTGTGCGGAAATCGCGCATTTGGCGGTTTGTGCCGCGTCGGGGCGGTCGAATTCCACGTCGCCTTGGATCGGCTTCAGTCGCAGCGCCTGTTCCGCACTGGGTGTTGCGCCCTGGGCGGAAAGGGCCACAAACAAGGGAAGCAGCACCAGGGAACCGACGAACAGGTGAGGACGGATCGCGGGTCTCATCGCAGATTTCTCTCTTACAGGTTCTCTCGCTTAAACCAACCGGAACAATCCCAGACTGTCCTCCCCCTTTTTCGGCCCCCGGGCCGGTGTAACATGACCGGTTTGTGCCGATTTTTCGGATTGGGTCGAGTTTGCGGGGCGGGATGCGCATAGCTCGAATGAGCGATCTGGCGGTTCGAAGAGGGAGATTCGAGAGCGTGAGCCCGATTATTCACATAGGCCGTAGCACAGGCTTCCAGCCTGTGGCTGGGTAAGACAGGCAAGATGCCTGTCCTACAGAGGCGGGCGGCTCACTCGACGCCAAACCGCTCGGCTAGGGCCATTCGCTGCTCGACGCCGATCAGGTCGTTGAACGGCTCGAAGGCCATCATCCCCTTTTCCGAGCCAAGGGTGCTGCCTTGGCGGCGGAGCGTGCGATAGATCGTCTCGATGGCCTGGGCCGCCGAAAAGAGGGCCGCCAACGGGTAGAGAATCAAGTCGAAACCGAGGTCGGCAAGCTGCTCCTTCTGGAGCACGGGCGTTTTTCCCCCCTCGAGCATGTTGGCCACGTTCGGCCGGGGGGCACGGCGGCCGATCTCCGATAGCTCTTCAAGGGCGCGGGGGGCTTCCACGAAACTGGCGTCGGCGCCCGCTTCCCGGGCTGCGGAAACCCTCCAAATCGCCTCGTCCATGCCCGTGGTCGCCAGGG
>JBDRTC010000819.1:0-13954 GCA_043824335.1 Planctomycetota bacterium
GATTATACACCTAGGATAAGTGAGGCGACTGAGAAGATCGTCGCCGCGGTCGGGCAGCACGGGGCCGAGCGGTTCTTGCCGTGCCAACTTCTACGGGATCTACGGGAAACGAAGGGAGCTTGATGATGGCGTCCGGTCCTGAGCGAAAAGAGTTTCAAAGTGCAGCCAGGATGAAGCAGGTAATGGGCGGTTACTTCATGGAACTCATGAAAGGCCCAGAAAAGGGCAAGAAGACGGCCTGGTGCACCAGCGTGGGGCCCGCCGAGCTGCTCCTGGCGCTGGGCTTTAACGTCTATTTCCCCGAGAATCACGGGGCCATGCTGGGGGCCACGCGCATGGCCAGCGATCTGATCCCCCTGGCCAACGCCCAGGGGTTCTCGCCCGACATCTGCTCCTACCTGACCTCCGACGTCGGCTCCTATCTCAAGGGCGAGAGCCCGTTCCACAAGATGAAGATGCCCGGCCCGCCCAAGGCCGACGTGCTCGTGTTCAACACGAACCAGTGCCGCGACGTGAAGGACTGGTTCCAGTGGTACGGCCGGGAGTGGGACGTTCCCTGCCTGGGAATCCACACTCCCCGCTCGATCGGCGAGCTCGACGAGTCGATCATCGACGACGTCGCCCGGCAGATCGAAGCCCTGGTCGAGCCGCTGGAGAAGGTGGCCGGCCAAAAGCTGGCCCCCGAGCGGCTCCGCGAGGTCATAGAGCTTTCCAGGCAGTGTACGATGCTCTGGAAGGAGGTGCTCCAGACGGCGGTCAACGTGCCCTCGCCGGTCACTTTTTTCGACGGAACCACGCTGATGGGGCCGGCCGTGGTGCTCCGCGGCCGCCAGGACGCCATCGGCTATTACCGCGACCTCCTGGTCGAGCTCCAAGAGCGTGTGGCCGACGGTGTTGCGGCGGTCGAGGGGGAAAAGTTCCGCGTCTACTGGGAGGGAATGCCCATTTGGGGCAAGCTTCGACCGCTCTCCGAGCAGTTTCTGGGACTGAAGACCTGCGTGGTCGCCTCGACCTACTGCAACAGTTGGATCTTCGAGGACCTCGATCCGGCCGATCCGTTTCGGAGCATGGCCCGGGCTTACTCGAGCATCTTCATCTGCCGCAGCGAGGACCGCAAGCAGCAGTACATGGAGGAGATGGTCGAAACGTACAAGATCGACGGCATCCTCTACCACGACTCGAAGACCTGCCCCAACAACTCCAACAGCCGCTACGGCATGCCGCAGCGACTCGAGCGGAAGCTGAACAAGCCATTTGTGGTCGTCGACGGCGACCTGAACGACCTCAGGCTCTACTCCGAAGAGCAAACCCGCACGAAGATCGAGGCTTTCGTCGAGCAGCTTGCTGAAGGGTAGCGATGCAGTATTTCTGCGGCATTGACATCGGCGCTTCGGCAGCCAAGCTCGTCGTCGTCGACGAAAACCGGCGAATGGTCGCCAAGGCGCTGAGAAAGTCGGGGGTCGACTACGCCGAGACGGCCGCGCGGTGCCGCGAAGAAGCCCTCTCGGCCGCGGGACTGGTCGAAGGCCAGCTCCAGGCCACCGTGGCCACCGGCTACGGCCGGGATAACGTCCCCTGGGCCGACGGGCGGATGACCGAAATCGCCTGCCACGGCCGCGGCGCCCACGCCCATTTCCCACAAGAGATCACCGTGGTCGACATCGGCGCCCAAGACAGCAAGATGATCCATCTCGGCCGCTCCGGGCGCCGCCACAACTTTCAGATGAACCGCAAGTGCGCGGCCGGAACGGGCGCGTTTCTCGAAGAGATCGCCTACCGGTTGGATCTTCCCCTCTCCGAGATCAACGGCCTGGCCGAAAAGGCCGTCCACGAGGTTACGCTGGGAAGTTTTTGCACCGTGTTCGCCTCCACGGAAATCCTGGAGAAGATCAGGGCGGGCGTGAAGGTCGAGGAGATCGTCAAGGGGGCGTTCCGCTCCGTGGTGAAGCGAATCCTCGAGATGGGCACGCTCCACGGCGCGATGGTCCTGACCGGCGGCGTCGTGGCCCACAACCCCGTGCTGGCCGCCCTGCTCGGCGAGTCTTTCGGCACCGAACCGAAAATCCCCCCGGAACCACAACACGTGGGAGCGTTCGGGGCCGCGCTTTTTGCGATGGAAGAAGAGAAGAAAGGAAATCCACAATGCTCGTAAGAAATCCGCCCGTCGAGATCACCGACAACCTCTGGATGCTCGGCATCAACGAGTATCCGCTTTACCTGGTCCGGGGTAGCGGCGAGGCGGCCCTGTTTGAAGGGGGCGTGGGGGCCATGGGGCCGCTCGTGCTGGAGCAGTTGGAAAAGCTGGGGATCGAGCCGGACGCGATCAGGCGGCAAATCGTGCCCCACGCCCATCCCGACCACGTGATGGCGGTCCCCCTGTTTCAAAGGACGTTTCCAGACCTCGCCGTGATTGCCTCGCAGCCGGCCGCCGGCACGCTCTCGGTCGAGAAGGCGATCTCTTTCTTCACCCAGATCGACGAAGCGATCACCGTCTCGCTCATGAAGATGGGTCGGATCACCGAAGCGCACCGGCCGCAGCCGCTTGAGGAGAAAAGGATCTCCGTCGACCGCGTCGTCAAGGAGGGCGACACGATCGCGGTCGACGGGTTTTCCTTCCACGTCCTCGAGACGCCGGGGCACAGCGATTGCAGCCTCAGCTTTCACGAGCCCGGGAAGGGGATTCTGCTCATCTCCGACGCCGCCGGTTACTACATGCCCGAGCACGACGCCTGGTGGCCCGACTACTTCACCGGCTACGCCGCCTACCTGGCCACGCTCGAACGGCTCTTGGCCCTGGACGCGGAGATCCTCTGCCTGGGGCACCACGGGGTCTTCCGGGGAGCCGACGCCGTCCGGTCGCACCTGGGCCGCTCGATCTCGGCGACCAGGGAGTACCACGAGCGGATCGTCGCGGAGGCCAACTCCGGTAAGCCGGTCCGCCAGATCGCCGAACAGCTCGGCTCTGAGGTCCACGAGAAGACGCCCCTTCTGCCCGTGGAGTTCTTCCAGAAGAACTGCGGGCTCTTGGTGAAGGAGTCGCTGGGATACGAAGGGATCAGCATAGACAAATAAGCAATTTGGGCTCGGTGCTGGCGAATATGTTGCGACCTTTGCGTGGGGGGAGATGCGCGGATTGAGCATCGATACCGACCTCGATAAGCTCAAAGGCAAGTATAGCGACCCGGCGAAGTCGGAGTTCAAGGTCACGGTCACCGAGGGGCAGCCGACCGATATGGGCCGCTTCGAGTTGACCACCAAGTAGCCCGGTGGCCTCCGCCGCTCGGCATGAAGCTCGGCAGTTGCATTCTGTCTCGCGATATCGACGGTGTGGGTTCTCCCCGATCCTGCTGGAGCCGCGGCCCTGGAGGCCGGCGTTGCCCGCGTCGAGTTGACGCCGCCCGAAGAGCTTGGCGCGGCACTCGGCGGGTACGGCGAGCGGATGAGCAAGCCGGCCGAAGGCGTGCACGACCGTGTCTTCGCCAAGGCGCTGGTCATTTCCGACGAAGAGTACCGCCAAGGCGGCTACGAGGCGAGCGTCAGCTTCTACGGCCCGTCGCTGGGCGCGACGATCCTGGGCGGCGTGCTGGAGGGCGTTAAGGCGCTGAAGCCATCCGCCGAAACTGTTTCCAGGTGATCACTTCAATCCCCAACCGCTTGATCTCGGCGATCACCTCGGGATCGGTGAAAATTCGCCGGTCGCCGTCGCGTCGCGAGGCGCTGTTGGTGATGGCCCGAAGCTCTTCGTTGTCGTAGCCGCAGTGGATGATGAGCTGGCTTACGCCCGGCGGGAGCGTGCCAAGCGCTCGGAGGTAGTTATTGCGCCGCTCCTGGTGCGTGTCGCCCCCGTAGAACTGGACGATCCGGTCCAACACGGGGAGGCGATGCTCGTCGAGCAGCTTGACGACCGCCTTGCCCCGTTCCGCCAGGGCCGGATACTCCTTGGCCGTGGCCGGGTCGCCGCGCAGGAAAAGCACCGGCAGGTCGTACTCGATTCCCAGCTTCACGTAGACCTCGATCAAGTCGGGCCGGCTCACCACGGCGCCCATGTGGGTGTCGATGTGCGAAAGCGGCACGCCGAACTGCTTCGCCCGGTCGACCTGGGCCCGAAGCTCGATCGCGGCCTCCTCGGCCTTCACGTTCTCGGCGACCTGGCGGACGTTGTCCCACAGGTAGCCGTCCTTGTCGACCAGGCTGGGCACCTTCTCGCGCGGCGCCACCGGTCCCCAGCGGTAGTAGTCCCATTCGCAGTTGAGCGTCAGGTGGACGCCACAGTCTTTCTCCGGATGCTCCCTGGCGTACTTGGCGAACTCGGGAAACCAGGGGCAGGGGACCATGATGCTGGTCGACGAGACAACGCCGTTCTCCATCGCGTCGATCGTGCCCATGTTCTCCGAGTGCGACATGCCCGCGTCGTCGGCATGGATGATCAGGTATCGTTTGCCCTCCTTCTCCGCTTCCGCCGACGCCCCCAACGCGGGCCAGGAAAGCAGGAATGCGACAGCGACAATTCGCCTCAAAGCGGCTTGACTCACGGTGCTTTTCTCCTTGGTGAATCTACGGTTTTGGCGGCCGCTCGTACCAGAACCAGCATCCTTCTCTGGATCTTAGTCGCCATGGCCGGAGCGTTAGCGCGATCGCCGCCCTGACTGCCTGGCCGACGGTGAACCAGCGGAGCTTGCGGTCGGAGGTGACGAGTTCCTCTTCGAGGATCTTCATGGTCATTTTCCTTCGCCGGCCCCACTTCTTCAAGCTTTTCGACAGATGAATCTCCTCGGAGGCGTAGAATCGCTCGTCGAAGCCGCCGATGTCGGTGAAGGCCTCGCGGAGGCAGAAGACGTACGACCCGGCGGCCCAGGAGAAGGTTTTGGAGATCCATCGCCAGACAGCCATCAGCCGGGCAGCGGCGTGGGTGGGCTCGGAGTCGAACTGCGGCAGCGCCCCGCCGCCGCAATGCTCGCCCGATTCGAGCGTCTCCAGGGTTCGGCGAAGAAGCGCGTCGGAGACGAGCGTGTCGGCGTCGACGAAGATCAGGTATCGTGCCCGGCTCTGGGCGGCCCCGGCGTTTCGCGCCCGAGCGATCTGGCGGTGTTCCTCGAACACCACCTTCGCTCCAAAGCTTTGGGCGATTTCCGCGGTGCGGTCCTCCGAATCGTTATCGGTGACGATCAGCTCGCCGCGGAATTCATCCAGCCGGGCCATGGCTTCCCCAAGCCGCGCAAGCGTGGCCGGGAGCAGTTCCTCCTCGTTGAACGCCGGCACGATGATGGAATAGTCGAGGTTCGTCATCTACGGCCTGTGGAGCGGCGTTTGGGCCGCGGCGATCTCGCGGAGCTTGTAACGCTTGATCTTGCCCGTGGCCGTCTTGGGGAGCAAATCGAGAAAAATCACGGCCCGGGGATACTTGTGCGGGGCAGCGTTCTTCTTGACGAAGTCCTGAAGCTCGCGGGCCAGCTCGGGCGAAGCGTCGTGGGGATCCTTGAGGACGACGTAGGCCACCGGCTTGATCAGCCCGTCGGGGTCGGCCGTCCCCACCACGCCGCTTTCCAGCACGGCCGGGTGTTCCTGCAGCAAGCCCTCGACGTCACTGGGCCAGACGGGCTGGCCGCTCACCTTAATCATGTCGTCGGTCCGGCCGGCGTACCAAAAATAGCCGTCCTCGTCGATGAGGAACTTGTCGTGCGTGTTGATCCACTCGCCGCGAAAGGTCTCCTTGGTCTGCTCGTGCTTGTTCCAATAGCCGGCGGCGATGCTGTCGCCCTTGATCAACAGCGTTCCCACCTCGCGGGGCGGCAATTCGCTGCCCTCCTCGTCGACGATCTTGGCCTCGTAGCCGGGCACGATCTGGCCGGTGCTCCCCGGCCTGGCCTTCCCCGGGCGGTTGGAAATAAAGATGTGCAGGATCTCGGTGGAACCGATGCCGTCGAGGATTTCGACGCCGAACCGCTCGAGCCACTTGTCGTAAATGTGCTTCGGAAGCGTCTCGCCCGCGGAAACACACATGCGAACCCGCCCCAAGCTGCTTTTCCCCGTCTTTTCCGCCGTGTGCAAAAGGGCCGCGTAACTGGTGGGCACGCTGTAAAAGATGGTCGGCTGGTGCTTGTCGATGACCTCGAACACCACCTCGGGCACCGGGCGGTCGGGCAGCAGGATCGTGGTCGCTCCCACGCGAAGCGAGAAGTAAAGACCGTTCCCCAGCCCGTAGGCGAAGAAGAGCTTGGCCACGGAGAACGAGACGTCCGACTCGCGGATGCCCAGGGTCCGCTGGGCGTAGAGGTCGGCCTCGACGATCATGTCGTGGTGCAGATGGATGGCGCCCTTGGGAAACCCGGTGGTGCCGGAGCTGTAGAGCCAGAACGCGGCGTCGTCCTTGTTCGTGTCGACCGGATCGAGTTCCGGGGAAGCGTTTTCGAGCACGCTTTCCAGCGACAGGTGCTCCCCGCCCCCGCCGCCCGTCACGAGGATGTGGTCCAAGTACCGCAGATTCCCGCGGATCTCCGTAATCCGCTCCAGAAGCGATGGGTCGACCACGAGCACCCGGGCGCGGCTGTCGTTCAAGAGATACTCGTAGTCCTTGGGCAAGAGCATCGTGTTGAGCGGGACGGCCACGGCGCCGATCTTCATCGAGCCGTAGAAGGCGAAGACCCACTCGGGCGAATCGGGGAGCAAGATGGCAACCCGCTCCTCCATGCGCACGCCCAACTCCCGCAGGGCGTTTCCCATCCGGTTGACCGACTCATAGAGATCCTGGTAGCTGACCGTGCGGTCGGCAGAGAGGATGGCCGGCTTGGCTGCGCGTCCTTCCCTGATGTGCACGTCGACGAAGACGTCTGCCGCGTTGAGTCGTTCCGGAAGCTTGAGCGCCGCCATACGGATTCCCTCCTCGCAGAGAATGGGGCCGAAATGCCCGCTGCCCCGATCTTCCCCTCGCCCTAATTTACCCAGACGCCAGGGCGTGTCAATGTTTTCTGATGTGATAGAATATGTCCTTCCGAGAGGGACGCCGGCGAACACCGGCCCCTGTGCCCCCAAGAACCGGGGCGACGGGAGATGCCCTTTCCGCTTTCGCGCCCACGGCAACTCGAAAGGGATGGAAATGAAACAGATCGCCGCGGTTCTTCTCGTGGTTGCCGTTGCTGCTTCCAGTTTGTCCCCGGCTATGGCGGCGGAGCGGGGCGCTTTTTCCTGCAACTTTAAGACAGCGCTGGCCGACGAGTGGAAGCTGGTCGGGGGAAAGTGGGAGCTCGACGACGGATGCCTCAAGCAAACCGATCCCAAACCGGCCGACCCGACCAAGGCGATCCTCGCCATCGGCGACAACAGCCACGACGTATCACACGCCGTGTCGGTCGTCGCCAAGCTGCGGCTCGACTCCTGGAAAGACGGCGATTGGGCGCGGGCAGGGATCAGCGTCTGCTCCGATCCCACAACCGGGCACGGATACAATCTGGTCTTTCACAAGGGAAGACTCGAATTCGTGCACGACTATATCGCCTGGGGGCCGGGCGTTGCCTTTGCTTATCAAACCGGAACGTGGTACTGGATGAAGCTGTGCAAGGAACGAGGGGAGCTGAAAGGCAAGGCCTGGCCGGAAGGCGAGCCGGAGCCGGCGGACTGGATGGTCATTTGGCAACAGGGCGACGAGAGCGTGACCGGTTATCCCGCCCTGGTTGGCGGCTCCGGCGGGGCCGGGGAAGATCTTTGTACCGTGTCATTCGCCCGATGCGAGGTGCTCGTGGGCGACGTCCCCTTCGGCTACTACACCAAGAGGCCGACGTGGCACGAGACCCTGGCCGCCAGCCGGGAAGCGCTCGCCCGCCAGGAAGCCGCGCTGGCCGTCACGGCGCCCGACCAGGTCGGAAACTCGCTGTTGCGCACCTCGCTCTGGGAGTTGCTCCGTCGCGACTTTTCGGATCCCACGTCGCTCGGGCAAATGGCAGCGGAGCGTCAGGACGAGATCTGGGCCCGGGACTGGCCGTTCGACGCCGTCAGCGTGTTGGCCGAACGCTACGCCAACGCCACCCGCGCCGGGTTGACGCCGCAGGCACGCGAGCTTGCCAGGAGCGTGAAGACGATGGCGGACCTCGAACCGATCCGCAAGCTCTACCACCATTCCAAAAAGGTCGAAGACACCCTGGCCCGCTGGAACGACTCGAACCTCCAGTCCCTGCGGATGGCCGTGGAGGACCTGATCGAGACCCATGGCTCTGTCTATGCCGAGGGGCCGCGCTACCTCGAACGCATCGTGAAAATCCAGGAGACCATCAGGGAAGCGCGGGGAGATTCCGGCGGGCCGGTTGATTTCGAGCGATTCTCCCAGGCCGCAGCCGAGTTCGAGACGCTCCGCACCGAAGCGCTCCTGGCCAACCCGCTCCTGAACTTCGATCGGCTACTCATGGTCAAGCGCAAGGACTCCAGGGCCTACCGCCCGGTGCCGCGATTCTCCCTGCCGCCGCTGACCGCGGGCCCGGGTCATCTTCTCGACGGGCTGCCGCTGAACTACCAGGGGAACGGCGTGCTCAGGCAAATCCCCATCGAGAACGAGCTTGCCGTGCTCTCGCCCCCCCGGCCCGAAGGTCGGCTGACGACGCTCTTCAGGCCCGCTTCACCAAGACCGGCCTACGTCGGCGACCTCACGCTCCACTTCGACGCCGACCGGATCCTCTTCTCCTCGATCGGCAGCCACGACCGTTTTCAGATATTCGAGATCGGCGCGGACGGCAACAACCTTCGCCAGGTGACGCGCGGGGAGGAGAGCGACGTCGACAATTACGACTCGTGCTACCTGGCCGACGATCGCATCCTTTTCGGCTCGTCGGCCTGTTTTCAGTCGGTCCCCTGCGAACGTCGCTACGACGAGGTGGCCAACCTCTGCGTGATGCACGGCGACGGCTCGGGTGTCCGGCGCCTCTGTTTCGACCAGGACCACAACTTCTATCCCACCATGCTCACCGACGGCCGGGTCCTCTACACGCGCTGGGAATACACCGACATCGCGCACGCGTTCAGCGCGCGGCTCTTCACCATGAACCCCGACGGAACCGAGCAGCGGGCCTACTACGCCAGCAGCAGCTTCTGGCCGAACCGCATCTTCTACGCGAAGCCGATCCCCGAACACCCGACGAAGTTCGTGGGCATCGTCACCGGGCATCACGGCACGCCTCGGGCTGGCGAGCTGATTCTCTTCGACGTGGCCCGAGGCCGCCGCCAGGCGGAAGGGGTCGTGCAGCGCATCCCCGGATGGGGCCAAAAAGTGGAAGCGGTCCTGGAGGACAACCTCGTCGACGCCACCTGGCCGAAATTCCTCCACCCGCACCCCTTGAGCGACAAACACTTCCTGGTCTCCTGCCGGCCGACAAGCGAGTCGCTCTGGGGTGTGTACCTGGTGGACGTGTTCGACAACATGGTCTTGCTCCGTGAGGAAGAGGGCTGGTCGCTGTTCGAGCCCGTGCCCTTGCGAAAGACGCCGCGTCCGGCGTTGATTCCCGACCGCGTCCGTCCCGATTCCCGGGAGGCAACCGTCTACCTGAGCGACGTCTACGCCGGGGAAGGGCTCCGGGGGATCCCTCGCGGGACGGTGAAGAAGCTGAGGCTGTTCACCTACCACTTCAACTACTTCGGCACCTCGGGCATTGAGGACTACGTCGGCATGGACGGCCCGTGGGACGTTCGGCGGGTCTTGGGCACCGTGCCCGTGGCCAAGGACGGGTCGGCCTACTTCACCGTGCCGGCCAACACGCCGATCGCCGTTCAGCCGCTCGATGCCGAGGGGAAGGCGGTGCAGTTGATGCGGAGCTGGTTTACGGCCATGCCCGGCGAGGCCGTCTCGTGCGTCGGCTGCCACGAGAACATGAACGACGCGCCGCCGGAAGGCCGATCGCTCGCCTTTGGCCGGGAACCCTCGCGGATCGAGCCCTGGTACGGTCCCGTGCGCGGGTTTAGCTGGGACCGCGAAGTTCAGCCGGTGTTGGACAAGTACTGCGTCGGCTGCAACAACGGCCAGCCGTTGGCCGACGGGACGAATCCACCGGATCTGCGCCGTCAAGAGCCCCAAAGTTCGCCGTTTTCCGATGCCCCCTTTCCGCCGTCGTTCTACGTGCTGCGGCGATTCGTGCGGAGCCCCGGGCTGGAAGGCGACCCGCGCGTGCTCCCGGTGGCCGATTACCACGCCGACGCCAGCCCCCTGGTGCAAATGCTCCTAAAGGGCCATCACAACGTTCGGCTCGACGAGGAGGCCTGGGACCGTCTGGTGACCTGGGTGGACATGAACGCCCCCGCCTACGGCACGTGGCTGGAAATTCCGAGCGTCGGGGGCAATCCGGCGGTCCGCCAGTGCCGCCAGCGCCGGATCGAGTCGCTCAGACGCTACGGCGGGATTGATGAAGACCCCGAAGCGGTTCCGGACCTGCCGCCGATGCCTGTAACCCCCGTGATGCCGCCCGAGCCGGCCCCGGTAGAGCCGGTCCACGTGGCCGGCTGGCCCTTCAACGCCCAGGAGGCCAAGCGACGCCAGGCCGCCGCGGGCGTCGAAACCGAGATCGAGGTCGATCTCGGGGCGGGGGTCACAATGCGGTTGGTGCTCGTCCCGGCCGGAGAATTCGTCCTGGGCGACCCGGCCGGCTATGACGACGAACGGCCGCTGGCCGCCGTGAAGATCGAGCGGCCCTTCAGGATAGGCAAACTCGAAGTCACCAATGAGCAATTCGAGCGCTTCGACCCGGCGCACCAGAGCGGGATGGAGCCCATGTTGTGGCTCAAATGGACCTGGGAGGATTACGCCAACCTAAGCGGGCCTCGCCAGCCCGTCTGCCGCGTCTCTTGGGAGGAGGCCCGCGCCTTTTGCCGATGGCTGTCGCACGAGACCGGCAGGAAGTTCACGCTTCCGAGCGAAACGCAATGGGAGTGGGCATGCCGGGCGGGCGCCGACACGGCCTTGAGCTTCGGCCCGCGGGGCGCCGACTCGGCCCCCTTTGCCAACCTGGCCGACGTTTCGCTCCACAACTTCACGGGCTGGGAAAGAACCAAGACCCCCTGGGGGAGAGTGGAACGGGTCAGGCAGTTCTACGCGGTGGACCCCGTGGACGACCACGAGCAGGTCTCGGCAGCGGTCGGATCCTACCAGCCCAATCCCTGGGGGCTTTACGACATGCACGGCAACGTGGCCGAATGGACCTCAAGCGTCTACCTGCCCTATCCCTTTCACGCAGACGATTCGCGGCACGTCGATCCCGGCACGCGCAAGGTCGTTCGCGGCGGCTCCTGGTACGACCGGGCCGACTTGGCCCGATCGGGCTGCCGCAAGAGCTACCAGCCGTGGCAGCCGATCTTCGACGTGGGCTTCCGCGTCGTCTGCGAAGCGGAGGATTTCGTCGAGCGGGTCAAAACTGAGTAGGTTACGGGGGACAGGTGGGGCAGGCCGGATGACGATCGCAACGCCCGGTCGGTCGAACAACGCGACGTTCACGGGGATTCCGATGTAAACGTCTTGTCGCGTCTTGTCTGGCTGCACGATTCCCCTGGCGGCAGTTACTTCCAGGGCTTGATGGAACACTTCAGCTTACTCGGCCCTACTTGGTTGACTCTGGCCGCTTCCTCGTTTGCAGTGTATCTTCACACAGGACGTGGGTGCCTGAGATGCTGAAAGCCTCCTGATCGAGGACAATCTGGTCAAGAGCGGCGAAGCCAACTGGCGGGTGCCAACAAGGTGTGCATCGAGGACCCCGTCGACGCGCTGGGCAACGCTCTGCCCTTGAAATGGACAACTTCCAGTCCGAGGTATGCTGAGAATGTGCTCACGACAAAGCAGTCGAAAGCAATCCATGAGAATACTCTGGTTCGCCACGGTTGTCCTGCTCCTTGACGCCAACCTCTCGATCGCCGTCGAAAGGCCAAACGTCCTGCTAAGGCCATGTCGTGGGTGGGAGTGGATTCGGTCCGTCTCCGCGAACAGGTCGCAAACTACTACAACTGCCTGGCACGGCTGGACGAGGGCGTAGGATTGCTGCTGAGTCAGGTGGAGCAAGCGGGTCTCTCGGAGCGGACGATCGTGTTCTATTTCGGCGATCACGGGGCGCAGTTTCCACGTGGGAAGGGAACCGTATATGAAGGGGGCCTGCGGGTGCCTCTGATCGTTCGCTGGCCGGGGAGGGCGAAAGCCGGTACGGTGCGCTGCGAACTCGTATCTACCATCGATATTCTTCCGACTGCGTTGCGGGCCGTCGGAATGGAATCCGCAGCGGCCGAGCTGCCTGGACGGGCCCTGCAGCCGCTCTTGGCCGGAGAACCATCGCCCGAGTGGCGGCAGTACATTTTTGGATTGACGACCGGGTCGTTTCCGCGGGCGTGCTTCGTGCAGCATTCGATTCGCGATGCGCGATTCAAACTGATTTCCAGCCCCCGGCCCGGAACAGAGAACCTCGACGCCGGAACGTACCTTGATGAGGGGCATCCGCATTTCGTGGTTTCCGGAGCGACTGCGGAAGATCAGGCCGCGGCACCGGAGTTCGTTGGCGATGCTTTCGCCCGCTGGTCCAGGCCGCCGCGATACGAGCTGTATGATCTGAGTCGCGATCCCGGGGAGTGGCACAATCTGGCCGATGATCCGCGGCACGCCGAAGTGAAGACTCGGCTGATCACTACGCTGGAGAACTGGCAAGAGCGAACGCGCGACCCGTTTCTCGACCAGGCGAATGTCGACGCCTACGTCGAAGAGCAACTGGCCAACCGCGATTTCCGCTACCTGAAGAAGAACTTCCACTGGTCGTATCTTGAAACGTTCCCTAAGTGGCGAGATGCCGGACGGAGCCGCAAATGACACGGAGCGGGATGGAAGTCATGCACAGACGTCAGTTTCTTGGAACTGTGGCGGCATCGGCGGTCTTGGGTCGCATCGCACGAGCGGAGTCGCTTCCCCCGGACCTGAAGATCACGCGGATCGTCAGCTTCGACCTGCACACTCGGCGGGCGAAGTTCGTGGGGAAGAACGCGGTGCGTGGCGATCACGGCCAGAACTCGCGCGATCGCATGGCTCGGCTCTACACCAATATGGGTGTGGAAGGAGTGGGCCGTTGCTGGAAGGACAAGGAGGCACTCGCGCCGTTGTTGGGCAAGAATCCGTTCCAGGACTTCGACCTTGCTTCGCGGAAAATGCCCGGCCCGTTGGGAAGCCGAACCATGGTGCTCTGGGACTTGGCCGGAAAGGTGTTGAAACGGCCGGTCTACCAACTGTTAGGCGGCACGAAACCCGACAAGGTGCCGGTCTATGACGGCTCGATCTACTTCTCCGATCTCATGCCGCAATACGCCGCAAGGTGGCAAGATCGCTTCAAGCAAGAGATCGACATGGGGATGCAAGCCGGGCACCGCGCCTTCAAGATCAAGATCGGCCGTGGGAAGAAGTGGATGGACCGCGACGCGGGCGACGCTCGGGACGTCGAAGTTGTCGAGACGATCCGCAAGCATGCGGGCGACGAAGTGCACCTGGGGGTGGATGCCAACAACGGATACGACCTGACGGGCGCCAAGCGGTTTCTCGAATGCGCAGCCGGCTTCGGGGTGGAATTTCTCGAGGAGCCCTTTCGTGAACAAGTGGGGCTCTGCCTGGAACTCAAGCAGTTCATTGCCGAGCGGGGCTGGAAGACGCTCCTGGCTGACGGCGAGGGGCAAGATGATGTGGAAGCCTATCGGCCGTTCGTCGATGCCAAAGCACTCGACATGCTGCAAGGCGACATGTACACACTCGGCATCGAGGGGATCCTCGCCGAGGCGGCGATGGCCCAGCCTCACGGGATTCTCATCGCCCCGCATAACTGGAGTTCACTGTTGTCCTTATTCATGCAAGTACACGTCGGCCTTGTCGTCCCCAACTTCTACCGTGCCGAGCACGACCCGCTCAAAAGCGACCTATTGATCGCCGATGGCTATGAGATCAACGACGGGGTCTGCTCGGTCCCGGACA
>JBDRTC010000820.1:0-8172 GCA_043824335.1 Planctomycetota bacterium
TCGTCGATTCCGTGGTGGATGATCGTGGCCAAGTGCTGATCGCCGGCAATGTGCAGGGCGAACGCCTTGCGGATCTCGGCCAGGGCCTTGTTGCGTCCGATCTGGGGCCAACCGTTGGAGTCGAGGTCGGCCAGGATTCGGTTGTCTCGCTTTCCGTGCAGATGGGCCCCGCCGCAGAAGATGGTCTGGGAGAGGACGGCCTTCATTTCGGCGCCCTGCCAGTCGGCGGCCCACTCGCGGAGGAACTTCAACTGGCGCTCGCCCAGGAGCGTGGCGCCGGGCACGTCGAGGGCCTTTGGGTCATAGCCCGGCTCGGTGACGTGATCGGGCCGCGGGCCCATTTTCGGGACGAGCCCCTCGGGACCCGTTTTGAATTTACGGTCTTCGAGGATGGCGAAGCTGATCCCGCCCCAATCGAGCGCCGTGTAATAGACGCCGATCCCGCGCTCGATGGGCGTGGGGTCGTAGGGATCGGGCAGGTGGCTCGTCTGCGCCCGCTCGGCCTCCTGGACGTACTCGACCGGCTTGAAGTAGCCGCCGTCGTGCCCGGCGCCGGTGAACGATTGCTTCCCGCCCGCGCCCCAGAGGTTCGCGTGCCCGACGTCGTGATCGTCGGGGATCGTCACCGTGGGGGTGTTGCAGATGACGTCGCCAAAATCCCGGCCGAATTTCAGCCAGTAGGCGTAGTGCCGGTTGTGGTCGTACATCTGGTCGCCGGAGAAGAACAACAGATCGGGCTTAAGCCGCTTGAGGTTCTCGACGATATCGGTCTTGGGGATGTCCCCGCCGTGCCCCGGGTAGATGGAATTGCCGGTGAAGGCGGCGACGACGAACTCGTCCTCATCGACCGGGTTCTTGCGGATGATTCCTTCGTAGACCGCCGTTTCGCCGTGACGAACGCGGTAGGGGACCTCGCGGGTCATGTCCCAGTTTTCAACGCGCAAGGGCGCGGTCCATCCGGGGTTGACGACCTCGGCCGTGGCGACCTCCTTCCACGCGCCGTCGAGCTTCACCTCCAGCCGCACCGTGCGAGGATCGTCCTCATCGAGCGGATACAATTGCGCGGTCAGCTTGAGGACGCCCTCATCCACGGTGTAAAGCGCGAAGCAGATCACCTGGTCTTTCGGGACCTTGGGAATCTCGAGCAGGCCGGCCCGCCGGTCGGCGGGTCGCTTCTGGTTCGGCTCCGCGGCTTCGGCCGGCAGGGCGCCAAGACCTCCGACGAGAATCCACGCCGCGGCCCAACACCACGTTGTCTTGACGCCTCGCATCGCTCTTCCTTTCGCAGCTCAAGTAGGCTTTGCCGGAAAACCGTGTCTCCGGGTGGCATGGCGTCGCTTGCGTCGCCATGTTTGGCGCGGCACATGCCCACGCTTCGCGAGGGCATGCCACCCTGGGGGAAACAAGCAAACCGGTTTTCCGAAAAAGCCTAGGGTTCAAAATCTTTCTGGAACCCGTAGTTCGGATTTCGGTGATCGAAATCCCTGTCGGTCAGCCCGACGTTGAGATTCAGGTCCAGGTAGGTGTACTCTTCCGTCAGCCGCGGCGCGCCGCCTTCTTCCTCGGGCCAATCATAGGCGGCGTAGCGGATGGGCAATTGGAGCTCGTCGTCGATGAATAACTGGGCGAGGTAATAGCGAAAGTGGTCGCGCTTCGTCGGATGCTTCACCTGGACCAAGGTGCAGACCCGCCCGTTGACTTTCGCGTTGGGCAGATACTTCACTTCGATCTCGCCGAATTCGAGTTCCTCCCTGCCCACTTCGATCAGTCTCTCGACGAGGTTCCGAATGCCCATCTCCGTGACGGAGTAACGAATGTCGCGCGTCGCCAGATCGCTGAGCGGGTCCAGCGCGACCGTGATGTTCTTGAAGTGGCGCCCCCCGCGTCGGGCAATCAGCTTTTCCTGGTTCCGCCCCCGGACGTAGATCACCTCGCGATCCCGGATCTCGTCGGGCGCCAGAAAACGCAGGTAGACCGAGAAGGGGACCACGACGGCTCCGTCGCGACGCTGCTCGTGACGCAGCTTGACCAGCGTCTGCTTCTGCTTCGAGAGATCCTTGTCAACGCGCTCGCGCATGATGAGCGTCGAGGTATAGTCCCGGATCCCGCCATCGATCTGCCGGAGCCGCTGCTCGGCATATTCGATCAGCGGCATCGACGCGGCCTCTTCAGCCAGCTCCGCCGCGTGACCGGCGGCAGCCAACAGCACCAGGCAAACCGCATGTCCAACTCGAAACATCCGCACTCCTCGGCAGTTCTTGGTCGAAGCGAAGAAAAAAAGTCGTGCCTATCTCAATAAGCCTACCTCATCTGTACGTCCCCTCTTTCCTCCCGAACTGCGGGGGCCCCGAGGAAGCAGTCGATCGGCCGGGCGAGGCGGCGGAAGTCGGCGGTGGGGATGGCCACGGTGTCCCAACTGGGAGAGATGGGGTGGGCGAGCTCCGCGTACTCGAAAAGCTCGATCCCCACGAAGCCGTAGAGCGCGCCGCGGTGCTCGAAGAGCTGCTCCGCCCGCAGCGGGGCGCGATCGCCCACGATGTTGTAGGCAAACACGAACAGCCCGCGAAAGCTCTCGCCAAAGAGGTTCTCCCACTGGGCCAGACTTTTCAAGTCCTCGCGGGGCGACCAGTTCTTCCAGTACTGCTTCGTCTCGTCGCCGCTGGGGAAGCGGCGGCCCTTGACGTCGACGAGCCAGGTGACTTCGCCGGGCGAGGAGACGATGAAATCGAGGCTCTTAATCGACCGCCCGTCGGCCAGCACGCTCCGCTTGGCCTCGTCCACCGCCACGTAGGGTACGCCCCGCCGGCGAAGGAGTTCCTCGAAGGCCGCCTCGTAATGGTTGTCGCGGTTGGCCATCGGTCGATTGCAAAAGTCCAGTCAGAATTCGTCGTTGCCGCCGACCTTTTTCTCCCAGGCGTCGGCCGCCAGGGCCACGTTGGTGATGTGAGACTCGAACTCTTGCCCCTGCATGGTCTCGAGGATTTGGGTCGCCCGTACGGCCGCTGGACCGCGGCGTACTCTTCACCCGCCGGTGAATCGCTCCGATGATCTGCTCCAAGGCCCTCGGCGTGAATAGCCGCTGGTGGACCAAATCCAAGACGTAGTTGTCGAGGTGGTCCCGCCGGACGTTGTACTTCTTGCACTCCCCGTTATTCCCTCCCGGACAGGTGTAGTATCCGTGGGGTCGGTCCGCGCCGCCGCTCCGGCCGCAGAGGGGCCGCCCACAATGCCCACAATGGGCCACCCCTGAAAGGATGTAGCTGTCCTTGCGGGGCCCCGCTCCCCCTGGCTCCGCTCCTGGAGTTTGGATTGTACCCGCTGAAACGTCTCGGAGTCCACCAGGGCCTCGGGGGCACCCTCCACGACGATGGGAGGCTCCCGGCAGCCTTTCCCCGGTCCTGGCATAGGTCGCCATCTGGGCCGATCTGGTGGTACTTCCCGCCCTGGTGTCGACCGAATGGCAGAATCCCAGTGTAGACGGGATGAGCAAGGTAATACTCCACCGATACGACATTCCACGCCCCGCCTCGATTGAATCGAAGCGCCCGAACCGATCTTGATCCCAACAGAGGATGACCGCAAAGTCGCCCTTCTCTTCGGCGTCAGCGATCATCCGTTGGAAGTCGGTTCGTTTTTCCGTGGCGTCCCCGCTGATCGCTTCGTCGTAGTATTCGCGGATGATCTTGCACCGCTCGCGTTTGGCCAGCTTCGCGACCTCGGCGCGTTGCTGGTCGGGGCTCGCTTCCTGCTTCCCGCTACTCATGCGAATGTAGATGACGGCTGGGGTGAGCTTGCCGTCGTGCTTTCCGTTGCGTTTCATGGGATTGATCCTTTCGTGTGTGGTGCTTTTCTCAGTCGCCGTCGCCGACCGACCACGGGCAGCTACGCGGGCCGCGGCGCTTCTTTTCCTTGGGGTCTTGGAATAGTCGGACTTTGGACATTGGGGCGGTTCTCCTATCGCTCGGGTTCGTTCTCGGAACCAGGGTCTGGCGAGGGAATCACTCGCCCAGTTTGAGTTTTGATGTTCCGTTGTTGATTTCGAGGCTGCCTCCCTCGATTGTCATCTTCGATGGAGCCCCTTGAGTTTCAGAGGCGTGATAGGCTTTGCTTGCGAGGGCAAAAACGAACAAACAGCCAAACAGAATCGTGACTGACAATTGAATCCATTGCGCCCTGTGCCAAGTCGACGGAAGTTCTCGGTTCTCTCCCTCGGCTTTCCCGAGTACGTTGTTTGGATCGGTGTCGAAAGCGCTCGGCCAGGTATCGTTGTCCGGGGGGGGCTGCAAGATTTTCGGCCGCTCCGGCCCCAGAATTCTTTCGACGTGCGTTTCCCAGTAGTACGAAAGCCAGTTGGTTCGCCGAATCGAGCTGCTAAGATAGGGCAGCCAATGTCGCCAACAACCGTAAATGGCAACGACCACAACAACGACTGCCACTACGGCCTCCCACGCACAGGGGTTCCACGCATCGGCACTGATTACTACGCCAGCCCCAACGCCGAATGTGGCCCATAGCGCCAAAAGGGTTCGCCATTCGAGCCTCCGATAGGACTCAAACCTTTCCGTGGCCCGGTTTGCCAACGCCAGAAACAGATCAGCTCTCTCTTTGTCTTCCATCGTCTTTTCCTTTCTGCAACACGCCGCCCAGCGGGGGCCGGTTGCAGTCGGGTTGCCCGCCAGGCGACAAAAGGTTTCGAGTTCTTCACGTTTCTTGCTTGCGGTGTTTGTTGATGTCGAAAAGAAGCGGTCGACTTCGATACTCATGCCCTTCTTCATCAGTAAACAAACCCACCACTTTCTTCTCCCCTTTGTACCCCTGTTGCTCCAAGGCAAAAGCTAGGTCTTCGGCTTCTATGAAAGACACGAATCGTCGTCCTGGGTGTAGAATCCCCGTGCTTGCAGCTTCCTTGTCTGAGCTTACACTGTCGATCTTGTGCATGAGCCCAAAACCTTTTGAAGAGTGCGGCAACGCAACACAGGACCCCAGGTGCTTAACGTGTGGGTACCCGGCCGGAACAATCGCAACAACTTCGATGACAGGTCCACCGACTTCATGGCCGCGTCCTGCGCCGCCCGATTCTTGAATCGTCACCTTCACCTTGGGCCACCGTCGACGCAACTCCAGATACCCCAAGATAGCACTCGATACGACACTGCATGTAGCCAACAGGGCACCGTAGATTGCGATCCGGAATGTGCCCGAATCCCGAAACGTGCGCGATGCCTCTATATCGCCGGATGCGGCATCAATGGGAGTGGGAGTAGCGGTCCCGGCATATCGGGCCAGAGGAGATAGCACGAAGAGAGCCGCAAGAACGACCACAACCCAGAAGTGCATAACCACGACTATGTGTCCCGGCCTTCTCTCACTTGGTTGTGCGGGCCTTGAAACCGCGAGTTGTGCGAGAGCACTCCCAAGCCGCGCTAATCCACGGCCCACGCCTGTCTCTTGGTGTTTGTCTTCCGGTTGTTCTGGCGGTGGAAATTGCGTTACGCCTGCGATTCTGATTATTTCAGCTTCGTAGTGCCTACTTTCCTTTTGGTCGTTGTCACACTCCTTGTCCAGATGGCTTAGCCACGTTCTGTAGAAGGCAATCATCGTCAACGCTACGATAAGATTCGCGATACAAATCAATGTAGCAGGTCCGCCAGACAGGGCAAAAGACCCGGCGGTGAAGATGACCGCGGCTCCGGCAGCAAATAGCGTCCATAGTGCGAAAGCGTATCTCCACTCAAATGCCTGGCGGGCCGTGAATCTGTCCCTCGCCCGTTCGGCAAGCTTGAAACAAATGTCAATCCTCTCTTTAACGTCAACCTCCTCTTCGTGTTCGTCGATGTGGTCAGTTTCGCCAGCCATGTCTTTCTCCTTTCCGCAACACGCCGCCCGGTTGCAGTCGGGACACCCGCCGGGCGGCAAAGGTAGTAAAAGCCCACCGACGGCCCGCGTCGGCACTCGAACGGTTGCGGGCCGCCGGGGGCAAAGGTTACGCATTACCCCGCCCGGCAGCCGATCGCCTCTTCGGCCAACACTCCCGAGCTGTCCCGATACTTGGTGGTGTAGCTTAGTTTCCGTGTTGTGAGCCCGTTTGCGGCTGCGCCTTTAGCGATAAATACAACTGCCACAGGTCAATAGCGCCCATGATGAGGTGCGGCAAACTTTTCTCATCGACCAGAACACACTTCACTCGGTCCGCAAGATCTTTCGCAGACGGGGTAAAAAGGCTATTGGTGACGACGGCGCAAGCCTCGCACTTGTAGTAATCCTTCGCGGTATGCGCTTCCTGAACGGCGCTATTGGAAACACTGTGAAGGTAACCTTTGACTTGAATGGCTATCCGGTGCCCAGCTTTCAAAACGATCAAGTCAGCTCCCTGGTCTCCCGTGATGTTCGTTGTCTCGACTACGTATCCTAACTCTCGAAACACTTCTTCGAGGAAATTCTCGAAAGGCACACTTCGCAGCGCCTTCCAATCCCTCTTGAGTAGTTGCTGTCGGCGATACTGTTGCGATTCACGGTACTCTTTCTCTCTTAGAAGCTGTTCGGCCTCTCTTAGAAGCTGTTCGGCCCGTTGTAACCTCACCGATTGCGCAGAAAGACGTTCTCTGAGGCCAGGAAGGCCATCTACGGCTTCGCGTTCCTCGGCTTGGAGGGCGGCCACCTCGTGTCCCAGTGTTCGCATCTTTTCGATCGCTTGTCTCTCTGACGGGAGATACAAGAAGCATGCCGAAACCAGTAGCCCCACAAGGAAGCCAGACAGGCCACCTAGCCATGACAGGAACACGATAAACATGATCGCTCCAAACGTAGCCGCCACGATGAGAATCGCCGCAGGTCGCCATCCCATATAGGAGCATGCAACTCGACGGCAAGTAAGAGACGCAATAAGGTACATGAGGCGACACCTGCTCATCCGCCAGCGTATGCGGCATTTTCGACATCGGTTCTCCGTTAACGCAACCAGCGTCTCCAGTCGACGCACTTCCTTGGCGAGTATGTCAACTTGTGCTTGCGTCACATTCCCCTTGTGCACCGTCTCATTTTGCTCTGTCACTCTCTCGGCCCCCCACTGTGCTCGGCGGTGATTAGTAGATGTCCTTTGTCTGTCGATAGTCTTGTCTGCTTCCTTGGATATCATCAGGAAGCCCCCAATCAAACAAACAGCGCCGAAGACAAGAGCGACGCCTCCGTTCATGTTCGCTCCGGACGGCAAAGCACAAATGCCCGCTAGACCCAGAATGGCCCCGGCCAGAATCAGGCCGCATCCCATGGTTACATTGTCTGCCAAGTCAGGCTTCGTCTGACGTTTCATAGCAGTTGCCGTTCTGCCTGCCATCGCGGAAGGTAGACAATCACTCACCTTTCCGTGTGAGTTCCAGCTCGAAGTATGCCGCCAGCCTATCGGCCATATCGAGTCGAAGGAATTGGTCACCACGCACAAACCGCATGATAGAAGACCGAGTCACCCCGGTTTCCCGTTCGAGCACCAAGTACGGAATCCCGCTCTCGGCGATTGTCTCACGAAGCAGGTCAGATATCGGTCGTTTGGGTTTTCGCTTGCTCATGGTGCGCTTATTAACACACCAGCGGGGTTCTGTCAAGTATCTCTACTGTCCAGGCGGTCGCCTTTTGGGAGGGAGTATTGTCGCCGCCGACTTTGCCGGGGGATTGCGCCGGTGGGCTGCTCGGCCGACTTGGGCAATGTGCCAGTTTGCGCTGCCCCTTTGCCGCCGCTCCCGCCCGCAGCCCCTGGTGTCAACCCGAATCTCCCTACCCCACCCCCGCTAGGGGGTTATTGGCTCTTGATTCCCGCCGTGGGCCCAACTATCCTGAATCCGGCACGCTGGGAGAATACCCTCTCACGCGTGTCAACCGCGGCGGCTTGTGTACTCGCTTCACCGCCGCGGCGTATTTCTTTGCGGTCCCTGGAATCGCCCAGGGCCGTTGTAGACGCCCGCCGCCGTCGGAGTGTCCCTGTCGGCCACCGATCCGGGGAGCGATTGGGCCGGTACAGAATCACCCAGAATCGCTCCCCACCCGATGGGCGCTTTAGCCGGTTTTGAATCGCCGACCGTCGCTTCCGGCAAGCAGGTCGGCAGCTTGGCCTCCCCCCCCCCCCGCGGTCCGGCGGCAGCCCCCCCGCGGCGGACCGGGGAGTGGGTGAGGGGGGCGGTG
>JBDRTC010000821.1:0-5922 GCA_043824335.1 Planctomycetota bacterium
AGGGTGGCATGCCCTCGCGAAGCGTGGGCATGTGCCCGACAAACATGGCGACGCAAGCGACGCCATGCCACCCGGCGCGGAAACACAATCGAGCACGCAGATACACAGCCCAGTGATCTTTCGCACGTGTGCCCCAAGGAGATTCCCTGATGACCGTCCATTGCCTGATGTTGCTGGCCAGCCTGACTGCAGTTGCGGGCGAACAAGTGATCGACACGTTCGAGTATGCCGACAGCCAGGCGGCTCGGGAGGCTTGGGTGGCCAGTTCCGGTACGCCGCCGGCCGAGATGGTCCGGGTGGACGGACGGAGCGTGCTCCAGATGCACGCCCCCTTCGCCACCGACGGAGAGCTGGAGCGAACGATCCTCGACCGCGAGGTGGATCTCGACCTGGCCGTCCCCGGGCAGTTCCTCCTGGAAATGGCCGTCGACGTGCCGGAGGTCGCCGGACGGGTGAATCTCTATTTCCGCAGTGGGGACGGCTGGTACGCGTCGGGCGGAGGGTTTGCGAAGAAGGGCCGGCAGACGCTCCGGTTCTCCAAGGCGTCGTTCAGCATCGAAGGCGAACCGGCCGGATGGCACAAGATCGACGGGGTCCGCATCTCCGTCTGGCGGGGTCAGCCCGAGGACTATTCGATTCGCATCGCCCGGCTGGCCGCCGTGTGGCACGACGTCGCCCTGGTCATCCCGGCGGTTTTGCCCAAGAATGCCCACGAAGGCGACCGCGAGATCCGGAACTCGCTGCGGGCCGCCGAGGATTTTGGCAGTATGCTCGACGAGCTGGGGCTGGGGGCTGACGCCGTGGAAGATGCGGCGCTAGGGCACGGTGCGTTGGGCCAGCGGCAAGTGGCCGTGCTGGCCTACAACCCGCGGCTTCCCTTGGAAGCCGTTGAAGCCCTGACACGCTTTGTCGAAGGCGGCGGGAAGCTCTTTGCATGTTACAATCTCCCCTCGCCGCTCGCGCAACTGCTGGGGATCGGGCGGATGCAATACTTCCGGCCGGACGAGCCGGGCACGCTAGCCGAGGTCCGTTTCGACGCTCCCGACGTCCCCGGCCTGCCCAAATCGGTCCGGCAGGCGTCTTGGAACATTACCGTCCCCGAGCCAAACCGTCCGGACGCCCGGGTGATTGGCTATTGGCACGACGCTGAAGGCAACTCGACCGGCCACGCGGCGATGCTCTTGAGCGATCGCGGGGCCTTTTTCAGCCACTTGGTGCTTCCCGACGACCGTCCGGCCAAGAAGCAGATGTTGGCCGCCGTCCTCGGCCGGCTCCACCCGCCGTTGTGGGAGCGGATGGCTTCCAGTGAGCTGGAGCGGATCGGCCAAGTCGGGCATCTCGAAGGATTCGAGGCCGTGGCCGATTACGTGAAGTCGAGCGGGAACGCCGAGGCGCTCGAGCGACTGGAGGCCGCGGCCGTTGCCGAAAAAGCGGCTCGAAGCGAGCTCGCCCAAGAGGGCTATCCGAAAACGGTCGAGCTGGCCCGCCGCGCCCACGAACTCCTGGTGGAAGCCTACTGCCGCTCGCCGGCCAGCCGCGCGGCCGAGGGTCGGGCCTTCTGGAACCACTCCGGCACGGGCGCCTACCCGGGCGATTGGGAGCGGTCGGCCAAGGAGTTGACCGAGGCGGGGTTCAACATGGTCGTGCCCAACCTGCTCTGGGCGGGTCGGGCCCACTATGCGAGCGACGTCTTGCCCCGAAGCAAGACCTACGAGGAGCACGGCGACCAGATCGCCCAGTGCGTCGCGGCCTCGAAGAAGTACGGTCTGGAAGTTCACGTTTGGAAGGTTAATTACAATCTCTCCGGCGCGCCCGCGGATTTCGTCCAAAAGCTCCGCGAGGAGAACCGGCTCCAAGAGAGCAACGGGGGCGAGCAGCAGAAGTGGCTTTGCCCCTCGCATCCGGAGAATTTTCACTTGGAGCTGGAGAGCATGTTGGAGGTGGCCCGAAAGTACGACGTCGACGGCCTGCACTTCGACTACATCCGCTACCCGAACCGCAATCACTGCTACTGCGACGGCTGCCGCCAGCGGTTCACGACCGACACGGGGCTGACGGTGACCGATTGGCCCAAGGAGTGCCACTCGGGCAAGCTCCACGACCCGTACCACGACTGGCGATGCGCCCAGATCACGCGCTTGGTGGCCGCGGTCCACCGCGAGGCCAAGAAGATCAAGCCCGGGATCAAGATTTCCGCGGCCGTGTTCGGGGCGTACCCGGATTGCCGGGAGTCGGTCGGGCAGGACTGGGTCGAGTGGGTGAAGGCCGGGTATCTCGACTTCGTTTGCCCCATGGACTACTCCCAGAGCGACCCCTATTTCATCGGCCTGGTCGAGAACCAGCTTAGGCTCGTCGACGGCCGCATTCCGGTCTACCCGGGCATTGGGGCGTGGCGCCTGACGCCCGACCGGGTCATCGGCCAGATTCATCATGCCCGTTGGCTCGGGGCGCCCGGCTTCACCCTGTTCAACCTCGACGCGGCCGCGGCCTCGTCCGTCCTTCCCGCGGTGGCCCAGGGCGCCGGCTCCCAACGGGCCGTCCCGCCGCACAAGACGCGATGAGCTAGCCCCGAGCAGATCGACGACACCCTGGCCATGATTGAAAAGGTGCTCCAATGAAACGCGACGTTGAGAAAGTAGGGTGCGTGAAACGCACCATCGTCGGCTTCCGGGCCCTTTGTTGCGCGGTGCGTTTCACGCACCCTACAATGGCCTTTCTGCTGGCCTGGTCTGTCCTGCTGCCGGTCACGCTTCCGGCCCAAACGCAATCGGTCCCAAACGCCGAGTTCGACGCAGGCGACGACGCGCCTGCCGGTTGGACCCTCTCGGGCGGCGGGGGGCGCTGGGTCGACCGGCAACTCTTGGAGGTGACCGGCACGGGGAGCGATTCCAACTACTGGCGGTCGGGCGGCTTCGAGTTCACGCCGGGCAAACTCTACCACTTCGAGATGCGCGCCCGGCGCACCAGCGGCAGCGGGTGCACCGTGGCCGGACCAAGCTTCGCCAACCACGATTACAGCGGGCTTTCCAACGAGTGGACCTGGTACGGCCACGTGTTTCGAGCCCCGGAGAACCCCGAGGGCGGCTACCTGCGCCTCGGCCAATGGGAGGCCAAGGGCGCCGTCCAGTTCGACGCCGTGCGGATCACGCCCGTGCTGCCGGTCCACCGCATGGTTGGCGACATGGTCCTCGGCGAAGGCGAGTCGATCCGTGACGGCACGTACCAGTTCCACGGCACCTTCGGCCACGAAGGGAGCAACTTTCACCGCACGCTCCGGAGCGCCACCGCCGGCTTCAACAGCAACCGTTGGGTCTTCGGCGACGACAGCCAGGTAACCTACCGCTTCGATCTGCCCGGCCGCCAATTCCTTTCCGGCCAGGTGAGCTTCAACGTCAACTACCACACCCGCGGCGGTTGCCTGGCCGAAGTGAGCCGCGACGGCACGAACTGGAACCCCCTGGTCACTCAAGAGGGCCTCGGCGTCGGTCAGGCAGCGGTGCCCGGCGACCTCCTCCCCGCCGAGAAGGTCTTCCTCCGGCTCCGCACGTCGGCCGGGGGCGGCTCGTTCCAGGTCGACCGCGTTGAGTTTAGGGCCGAGCTCGACGGGAGACCGGAAGAGGCCACGGGAGAGTCGCATTTCGCCGACGTGAAGGTTGACGGCCAGGAGGTGGCAATCGAGCAGATCACGCTCCAGGATTATCCGCTCGCCGGGGAGACACAGATTGAGGTGTCGGCCAGGAGCGTGACGGCGGACCCGTGGACCGTATCGCTGAATGTCGTCGTCACTGCTCCCGACGGGAGCGCGGAGAGCGCGAACGACTCGATGATCCCCCTCACACAGCCGGGAAAGCCGGCAACGGTTCGAAGTCCCATCCGGGTCTCGCGGCCGGGACGGCACGTGGTCGACGTGTCCCTTCAAGGCGCGCGGGACAAGGTATTCGCTTGGGTTCGTTTCGGCCTCTCCGTTCCCGACTTCTACCGGACTGATTACGGCAGGAATCTGGCCGTTGGCACGGACGATGCGGCCATTTGGTGGTGCGACGCGACGCGCAAGGTCCCGAAGCAGCGCGGCTTGCCGACCGGCGGCTCCGATGCCGCGGCTCTCTCGGCGGCCAGAAACGATTACGAGGCGGTGCAGATCGTGGTCCGGCCGAAGGAATCGCTCAAAGGGCTGACCGCAGAAGCCGGGCCGTTGGTCGGTCCGGGGGATGCAAGCATTCCCGCTGAGAACATCAAGATCTCCCGGGTCCACTATCATTACGTCGATCATCCCACCGATTCGACCGGCGTGCGCGACTGGTGGCCCGACGCGTTGCCGCCGCTCGACGAGCCGATCGACGTTGCGGCGGGTGAGAACCAGCCGCTGTGGATTCTCGTCCACGTGCCCGAAGAGGCCCGGGCGGGCGACTATCAGGGCGAGATCCGGCTAGAGGCCGAGGGCTTCTCGGCCGCCGTGCCGATCCGGTTGCACGTCTGGGACTTCGCGCTGCCGGAGCAGAACCACGTCGAGACGGCGTTCGGGTTCAGCGCCGGGGAAGTCTTCCGCTATCACCAGCTCAAGGACGACGCCGACAAGCGCAAGGTGCTCGACCTCTATTTCAAGAGCTTTTCCGAGCACCGCATCAGCCCGTACGATCCCTCGCCCATGGACGGGATCGGCGTAAGATTCCTGCCCGAGGCCGATCCGCCCCGGGCTGAGGTCGATTTCTCCGCCTTCGATCCGGCCATGACCCGGGCGGTGGAAGAGTACCATTTCACGGGGCTGCGTCTTCCGATCCAGGGGATGGGCGGCGGCACGTTCCACGCCCGATACGAGCCCAAGATCGAAGGGTTCGGCGAAGAGACGCCCCAGTACCAGGCCATGTTCTCAAGCTACGTGAAACAGCTCGAAGAGCACTTCCGCGAGAAGGACTGGCTCGAGATGGCCTACATCTACTGGTTCGACGAGCCGGCGCCCAAGGATTACGAGTTCGTTCGCAAGGGGTTCGAGCGGCTCAAGAAGCACGCCCCGGGACTGCGGACGATGCTCACCGAGCAGCCGGAAGAGGCGCTGGCCGGGCCGGTCGACATCTGGTGCGCGATCACCCCGAATTACGACCACGAGGCGGCCGAAAAGCGTCGCCCGCACGGCGAGCGGTTCTGGTGGTACGTCTGCACCGGGCCCAAGGCCCCTTACTGCACGCTCTTCATCGACCATCCGGCCACGGAGCTTCGCGTATGGCTCTGGCAGACGTGGAAACGGAAGATCGAGGGCGTGCTCGTCTGGCAGTCGAACTACTGGACCTCCGGCGCGGCCTTTCCCGACCAGGTGCAAAACCCCTACGATGATCCCATGGGCTACGTGAGCGGGTATTCCACGCCTCGCGGGGTGAAACGATTCTGGGGGAACGGCGACGGGCGCTTCATCTACCCGCCCCTCGCGGCCGCCACGCCGGGTGCTTCGAGGCCGGGGCCCGTGGTCGAGCCGCCGGCCAGCAGCATCCGCTGGGAGATGCTCCGCGAAGGGATCGAGGACTACGAGTACCTCCACCTGCTCCGCGAGCTGATCGCCAAGCGTCGCGGCGACCTCTCGCCCGACGAGGTCAAGAAGTACGAAGCGCTCTTGGAAGTGCCCGAGTCGATCAGCAAGAACATGACGACCTTCACCACCGACCCCGCCCCCATCTACGCCCGCCGCGCGGCCATCGCCGAGGCGATCGAGCAGTTGGCGAAGTGACCCGTCGATGCGAGTCGAGTAACAGGAACGCGGCGGATGGAACTGACCGACGAACAACGCGAGATCCTCAACGGCGCCAAGGGGTTCTTCCTGGCCAAGTGCATGCGGTGGCTCGTCGAGTGGGGCGAGGCCATGGGCGCGCGGCGGCTGGTCCCGGTGGCCAATACGCACGCGCTGGTGACGGTGCCGGGGAACCTCGTCTGGGG
>JBDRTC010000822.1:0-2510 GCA_043824335.1 Planctomycetota bacterium
TGAAAAAAATTGGGAGAGGAGACCGCGCACTCACTACGTTACTCACATAGATCCCCCCTGAAGAGTTGCTTGGTCGCTGTGAATCGCCGGCATCCAAAGTCGCTACCCCCCCGTTTTGGGCAAATTGGCTCAATCGGAAAAGCGGCCAGGTGGGAATGGTCAATATCTTCCGAGGGAAGGGGCCGCACCGAAGAATCCTTCTCGATCCTGGCCCGCGACGTAGAATGGCGTCCACGGCGGCGGTCACAGCGAAAACGGCGGCAAGATGCGAGACCTCCCCGGTCAGTCGCTTGCTGCCGAGCACCTCGGTCCGGTTCTCGAACGGCAGGTTGGTGGTGACAATCGAGTCTGTTAGGCAAGCAGACTTCCCCCACGACTCGCCCTCCATCGGTGGAATCACTTCGGCTTTGGCACGCCCAAGACTCGATGTCTCTTGACATCACTTTCTGTTTGTGGCCATGAGTTCCGTCCAGAAGACGGCTTGTTCAAGCCAAGGCTGAACAGTCTTTCCCAGGGAATCTTTCTGCCGCCCGAAGCTGAGCCCCCTTTGCGGCTCGGAATATGATTGTGCATCCCGCCCATTCTCTGCCACCATGTTCCCTTGCTTTGCGAACCTCATCGCAGGGCACGTCTGAGCATCGGTCTTTCCACATCACCGTTTTCTTGGATCTTTAGGGAGCAAGTCCAGTGGGCAGAGAATGCCCGGGATCGACGCGGGCAGGTTTACTGCTCAACGTGGGCGCCGAAGGACGGAGTTGCAGCGTGCTCAACAAGAGCCGTGCGTGCGGCGGGAACGCCGAAGTAGACGCGGAGATAACGGTCCATGGCCCGGGACTGAATGAGTGCTCCGTTTTCCCACCGCGAGATCGTCTCGGCGGCGACGCCCAGGTGTTCGGCCAACTCGCGCTGGCTCAGGCCGAGCTGCTGACGATTCTGGCGGATTTGGCCGGGCGAGAGCAGGGCAAGTTGTTCGCGGAGGGCATCGGCAATCTGCAAGTCAGCATCATTGTCGAAGACCATTTCGCCACAGGCGTCGCACCGGGGCACTCGAAGCTGCGGGATCTCGACGGAGTAAAGCCGGCCATCGTGCTTGATCTGGGAAGTATGGTGCACGGTCGCCGGCCGGACTTCTCTCTTGCCGCACTCCGGGCAGCGCCAAGGAAACGGCTTGTCGCGAGGCTCGCTGGTTTCGGCCCGTTGGGCGTTTTCAGGCGTCATGGATAGCACAGGTCGTCCAGCCTTCCAGGTTTCGTTCAACCCACTCGCGGGCCGTAGCTTTCCAAGTGATGTAGCCCGTGAAACGCCATTGCTGAAGCGTGTGGCGGAACTTGGCAAGGATCTCGGGGTCGGTAAGGGGAGCCATCCGCGCTCCTCGACAGTGCTGTCGCCGCGTTGTCCGTCGCTTCAAGTATGCAGGTCGACTTGACGTAAGTCAACACCCGTGTGGGTGGTTCGTGCTGCGGACTGGGCGTTCAGATGGCGATTCGCTCGATTTCGTCGAGGGTCAGCTTGTCGGCCGTCCGGTCGTAGAGCTTGGTGGTCCGAGGTGACTCGTGGCCGGCGATAGCTTGGGCGCTTGAGGTAGAGACCGAAGCCGCCGCCGATCGTAAGCGGGATAACGTGCTCTCGCAGCTCGAGGAGCAGGTCGAGCAAGTTGGCCGTGAGCGGGTCCATCCATGCCATATCGGCTCATCCTTTCTTCTCGAGGGGCTGAAGAATCGTCTTGCGCAGTTGCTCGGCGGTCTCCTGCTGTCGCTTGTCGCCTTGCATCAACTCCAGATACGTCTGCACCGGGGATGCAACTAAGTTATCACGCGCATCGAAGTAAACAAAGTCCTCGTCGGTCTCCAGAAGCTCGATGTTGAGGAACCGAGACGTTTCTTCAAGGTCGGGGCCGAGCCGCTCCAGTAGGCTTTCCAGGTTGGAACAGTAGAGGGATTGGATCGGCTCGCGGGCCATCACTGCGTATTGGCCGGCGGACGAGAAACCCGTGAGCGCCGCCTTCTCGATGGCTTCCCTCCCCCACTCCATGAGCCGGCGGCGGAATTGGTCGGGCGTAAGAGTAGTCTTTGCGGTGAGGCGTTGGTTGATCAAAGGAGGGGCATAATTCTCGGTGAGGAGTCCGAGGAGTTTATCGGGTTGGATCAAACGAAGGCTTCGCGTGCGTGGCAACTGCCCTTTCGTGCGTTCGATCACGAGGTCCTGGTCGAGGCTGCTGCACACTTTGGAGATGGTGGCCTGCGTGATGATTCCCCCACGGCTCCTGATTTCGTCCATGACTTCCGTGCTGGAATCGTACTGCGGCTTGAGAAGGAAGACGCGGGGGACGATCGAGCTGTTCTTGCGGTAGACGTTCTTGATGACGCCGGCGCGGCGGAAGTTGTTGGGCGCCCCCGTGCGGGAGACCAATATTTCGTCGGGGACCATGATCAGAGCGTTGCCGGAGAGGTCGACACCACTAACTTGCCGCTCCTGAAGGAGCGGCAGCTGGGGCTCGGGTAGATACGGGA
>JBDRTC010000823.1:0-2649 GCA_043824335.1 Planctomycetota bacterium
TGCGGCCAAAACAGTCGCGGAAGATCCCAAGTGCCGCCCGAAGCCGGCGCGAAGCCACCCGGGCGCGGTGAACGAACTCAATGTCGTCGGCCTTGCGCATGCCCTCGAGCTGCCCGATCAGTTGCCGGATCTGCCTGCGAACGTAGCGGCCGGCCAGGAGTTGATAGCTTCCATCCATTGGGGTCAGATTCGCCGCGTCTTGCCGAGAATTAGGGAGAAACGGAAGCGTGGCTTCTCAAGCCTATCACGAAAACACGCCGCCGGGCGTGCTCCATTTCATGCTAGCGAGCCCCCGAGGCGTCATCAAGGACCCCCGGTCTGCCAGGGGGAGCGACGGGGACCTCGAATTGACCCAACTCGCTTCGTGCGTTGGGGTTGTCTCACGACCCCTCCAGGGAGGGTCCGCCGTGGCTCCCAGCCGACGGGAAAATCACGAGCCGCGCAAGCGGCCGATCCAAATGGCGGCCTTTCAGCGTCTTGACGATATTCCACCGGCCGATTTGTCGCGCCGCCCGTGCCGATCTACAATCGGCGCCGCTGGCGTCGGACACCTTGGCTGCTCGCCAGCCGGTGTTGAAAACGTGTCGGCAACCACGCGTTGGGTGGCATGCCCTCGCGAAGCGTGGGCATGTGCCCGCCCAACATGGCGACGCAAGCGACGCCATGCCACCCGGAGACAGGCTTTTCCGACATCTCCTACGTACGAAAGGGCCACCGTATGCGACACGTCAAAGCTTTCGCCGGGCCGGTCGTGGCGGCTTTTGGAGTGTTCCTTGCAACTTGCCAGGGCACCGTCGGCGGAGAGCTGATCGGCCATTGGACGTTCGACAACCCCACGGCCAACACCGCCGCCGACGCCTCAGGCGCCGGCCACGACGGAAAGGTCCACGGCGCCCTGGCGTGCGAAGGCATCGTCGGCGGGGCCCTCTCGTTCGACGGCGCCGACGATTGCGTCCAGCTCGGTGACTTCGGCGAGCTCGAAAGCGCCACGATCGCCTTCTGGATGAAGGCCGACAACGTCGCCGACCCGCGCGGATGGCAGGGGCTCGTCACCAGCGACGCCTGGGAAGAGGGCGTGCTGCACGTTCCGCTGGGCCGGGGCGTGGTCGAAGTCCACCTGCACATGGGCGAGAGCCGGCGCGCCCGGCTCGGCAGCTCCCGGCTGAAAAGCGGAACCTGGTACCACGTTGCCGTCGTGGCCGATAGGAAGCAAGGCGAGATCCGGCTCTACACCAACGGGGCCGAGGAAGACGTCGACGACGTCGGCCCGCTGGCGACCGGCATCAAGCTCCTCGGGCAAGTCGTCGGCCGCGAGTTCGACGGCAACAAGCCTTCCCGGTATTTCCGGGGCGCGATCGACGACGTAAGAATCTACGACCGGGCCCTCGACATCGAAGAGATTCAGGCCCTCTGCCCGGACGTCGTCGGCCCGTCGGCCCACGATCCCAGAAACCTCCGCACCGGCCGCCGCATTCCCGACGAAGGCTATTGCGATCAGCCCTACACCGTCATTACCAACGACGGCGCCTGGCTCACGACCCTGACCACCGGGCCCGGCCGGGAGGGGGACCATGGGCAGCACATCGTGGCCACGATCACCACGGATCACGGCGCGACCTGGTCGGAGCCGGTCGACATCGAGCCGTCCGACGGCCCCGAGGCAAGCTGGGTCATGCCGCTGGTCACGCCCGGCGGCCGCGTCTACGGCTTCTACACCTACAACGGCGAAAACCTGCGCACCTGGAAGGGCGAGCCGATCCGCACCGACACGGTGGGCTGGTACTGCTACAAATACTCCGACGACCACGGCCGCACCTGGTCCAACGAGCGCTACCGTCTCCCCTTGCCGCCGGCGCCCGTCGATCGCACCAACACGTTCGGCGGCGAGCACCAGATTTTCTGGGGCATCGGCAAGCCGGTCACCCACGGCGGCACCGCCTGGTTCGCCTTCAGCCGCTGCGGCGCGCTGGTGGTCGAGAAGTCGGAGGGGTGGTTCTACCGGTCCGACAACGTGCTCGCCGAGCCGGACCCCGAGAAGATCGCATGGGAGCTGTTGCCTGACGGCGAGCACGGCTTGAAAAACCTCGATTTCGGCGACGTCCACGCCGAGCAGAACCTCGTCGCCCTGAGCGACGGCTCGCTTTACTGCATGTATCGGACCCTGACCGGGTACGCGTTCCACGCCTACAGCCGCGACGGCGGCCACACCTGGACCAAGCCGATCCACGCCACCTACACCCCCGGCGGCCGAAAAATGAAGACGCCCCGGGCCTGCCCTCGCATCTGGCGGTGCAACAACGGCAACTTCCTCTTCTGGTATCACAACCACGGCGACAAGAGCGGCGGCGGCTGGACCGCGCGCAACCCCGTGTGGATCTCCGGCGGCGTCCAACGGGACGGGTTCATCCACTGGTCACAGCCCGAAATCCTGCTCTACGACCCAGACGTTTCCAAGAAAATCAGCTACCCCGACCTGATCGAGCAGGACGGCCGCTACTGGATCACCGAAACCCAAAAGACGATCGCCCGGGTGCACGAAATCGACAAAAACCTCCTGGAGGGCCTTTGGAGCCAAGGCGAAACCAACTCGGGGACTGTCCCGATTTTCCCGCAGGGAAAATGGGACTGTCCCCCTCCCACCGGCGAGGT
>JBDRTC010000824.1:0-20187 GCA_043824335.1 Planctomycetota bacterium
CTGAACCCTGAACCCCGAACCCTGAACCCTCGGTTGGTTGCGGCTTCGCCTCGTTAGGAATAATCCCTACTAACAAACCCAAGCGCAAGAGCATCCGTTGTGACGCAACCCGCCGGATCGCTGTCCAAGGGCTCCTTGTTCCTGTTCTCCCTCGGGCTGGCGGCGGTGCTTGGGATGCTGGCCGTCGGGTACCGGCACGAGACCGGCCCCCTGGTGGTGCTCTCGCTGGCGTCACTGGCCCTCTATTTCATGGGGCACCCGTTTCTGCGGAGCATCGCCTTTACCGTTTGGGTGTTTGCCTTTGTGGCGGCCTCGCTTTTCTATCCGGCGGCTTTTGGAACGTGGTTTGGCTTCGACCTGAAGCGCCTGATCCTGCCCCTGATCCAGATCATCATGTTCGGCATGGGGACGACGCTGAGCGTGAAGGATTTCGCCCGGGTGTTCACGATGCCGTGGCCGGTATTCATCGGGATGGCCCTGCAATACACGGTGATGCCGTTGGCGGGGTTTGTGATTGCCACGTCGTTCGGCTTTCCGCCGGAAGTGGCCGCGGGAGTGATCCTGGTCGGTTCCTGCCCGGGCGGGGTCGCCTCGAACCTGATGACCTATCTCGCCCGGGGGAACGTGGCCCTTTCGGTGACGATGACCTCCTGCTCGACGCTCGTCTCGCCGTTTGCGACCCCCTTCCTGATGCAGGTCCTGGCGGGCCGGCTCGTCGAGATCGATTTTGTCGAGTGGATGTTGAACATACTGAATATGATTATCGTGCCGATCGTCGCCGGACTCGTCGCGAATCGGGTCCTCTACAGCCGCGCGAAATGGGCCGATCGGATCGGATCACTCCTCTTCGTAGCGGGTGGAACCATCGTCCTGGGGATTGTCACGACGGTCTTCGTCGGCAAGAATGCTCCGCCCGTGTTGCTGTCGTTGAAAAGTGGAATCCTGATTGGCGTCGCGCTGGTCGGCGTGGTCGCCTTGCTGAAGCTGGTGGTGAGCGTTGTGCTCCGGGGGCCGAAAAACTGGATGGACAAGGCGCTTCCCGTCGTTTCCATGGCCGGCATCTGTTTTATCATCGCGATCATCACGGCCCGGTCGCAGAAGCAGTTGCTCAACGTGGGGCTGGCCCTAATCGCCGCGGCGATCCTTCACAATCTGATCGGTTACGTTTGCGGATACTGGTGCGCGCGGCTGGCGGCGCTGGACCCCACGGCGTGCCGCACCGTCGCCATCGAGGTCGGCCTTCAGAACGGCGGCATGGCGTCGGCCCTGGCCATGAACGTGCTCAAAAGCGCCGAGGCGGCCCTGGCCCCGGCGATCTTCGGCCCCTGGATGAACATCTCCGGCTCGATGCTGGCCACCTGGTGGCATCGCAAACCGGTCGCAGAGAAGACGCTTGTCGAAGCCGCGCACCCGGACACCTCCTGTTGAAGGAGCCCCTTGCCATGAGCACCATCCCCCACCAATTCCGATTCCTTTCGACCGTCGCCGTCCTTTGCCTGGCGGTCTTCGGACGGCTCACCGCAGCCGAGCCAGACGGTTCCGCGTCGAGCCCGGCAGGCAACGAGAACCTGACGACGGTCGAAATCACCGTGCCGACGACCCCGCCCGACTGGGCATTGTGGCAGCGACATCTCTTGGATCGCCTCTATCCGGCGGCCCTGGAGTTCGTCGAGACCTACACCCGCGACGACGGCACGCTCATCTGGCGCGACGCGTGGCCGGGCATGGACGGGTCGGACGACGGCTACGAGAGCTTCTACAACTTCCCCCTCTACTACGCCTTAGGGGGACCGGATGAAATCCACCTCCTCTCGAGAAAACTCTGGGACGCCGTCACCCGGCAGTTCACCGAATACGGGCAGGTCCACAACGAATTCGACGCCTACTACGACTGGATGCACCACGGCGAGAGCTACACCTACTTCTACTTCTTCGGCCTGGCCGACCCCACGGTGGCCAAGGACCGCCAGCGGGCGCTGCGGTTTGCCGGCCTCTATCTGGGCGAAGACCCCAAGGCCGCCAACTACGACCCGAAGCGGAAGCTGATCCGCTCGCCGATCACCGGAAGCCGCGGCCCGAGGTTCGTCAACTCGGCCGAGGACTGGGTGACGCACCGCCCGATTTTGGCCGATTATCCGCTCCCCTACGACGACATTCCCAACGTCACCACGAGCGACGCCTGGATCGACGACGCGAGGTTCCCTTACATCTTGGAGACGATGAACCGCCGGATGATGCAAAGCGACGTCCCGCTGAACCTCACGGCAACCAGCCTCGTCGCAAACGCCTACATGTACACGGGCGACCCGAAGTACAAGAAGTGGATCGAGGAGTATGTCGAAGCCTGGATCGAGCGGACCCGCCGCAACAACGGAATCTTGCCGGACAACGTCGGCCCCGGCGGCAAGATCGGCGAGCACATCGACGGTAAGTGGTGGGGCGGCTACTACGGCTGGCGCTGGCCGCACGGGCTGTTCAACCAGGTGGAATCGACCCTGATCGGGGCCTCGAACGCCTACCTGGTAAGCGGCGACGCCACGTACCTCGAACTGCCCCGGTCGGTGCTCGAGCTGGTCCGAAAAGAAGGGAAGGTCGAAGACGGCCGGCTGCTGGTTCCCCACAGGCACGGGGACCAAGGGTGGTACGATTTCCGGCCGATCCGGCCGGCCCACCTCGTCTACCTCTGGCACGTGTCGCAAGACAAGCGGGACTACCGCCTCATGGAGGAGATGACCCAGGTCTCCTCCGGAGACACGCTCTCCTACAGCAAGGGCAAGGGGGATTGGGAGCACGCCGGCAGTTGGCTCGGCTTCGTGGAAGGGAGGAACCCGGATTATCCCGTCGAGATCCTCAAGGCCACCTACGCCGAGACGCTCCGGCGACTGGAGGCGATCCGCAACGACCAGAGCCGCCCGGAGGATCGGGGCGTCCACCATTGGCAGCGGCACAATCCCGTGGTGCTCGAAGGGCTCGTCGAGACGATGCTGGGAAGCCCGAACCACGTCTATCACGGCGGCCTGCTCCACTGTCGCCTCTTCTACTTCGACCCGGCCAAGAAGCGCCCCGGGCTCCCGCCCGACGTGGCGGCGCTGGTCGATACGATCTCGCCCGAGGGGGTCACGGTGAACCTCGTCAACCTCGATCCCTGCCGGCCGCGGGACGTGCTCGTTCGGGCCGGCGCCTTCGGGGAGCACCAGTTCACGACGGTCCGGCATCAAGGCGACGTGAAATCGATCGACCGGGAATTCTTCCTGGTGCGGCTGCAGCCCGGGGCCGGCGGACGGGTGGAACTGGGCATGAAGCGTTACGCACGTCCGCCTTCCTACGCTCTCCCTTGGCACGGCGAGTAGGTTTTCCGTGACGTGCCGCCGAAGACGCCGCCCGGCTGGATGTTGACACAAGCACGGGCCGCGGGGAAAATCGATGGGCAAAAGCACTGCAACTGGTGCTGACCCGGCAGTACTTGGAAGATTTCGGCCCACAAATCGCAGAGGTAACCGCACCATGAATCGCTGCATCATTCTCGTCACGCTGGCCCTGTGCTGCGCTCCGGTGCTGGCAGGGGAACCGGCCAAGGAAGACAAAGAGGAAGGTTTCGAGCCGCTCTTCGACGGCAAGTCGTTCGAGGGCTGGGACGTGGGCGAAAACACCCCCACAAGCTGGCAGATCGAGGAGGGGCTTCTGGTGCTCACCGGCGGAAACAGCCACCTGTTCACCAAGGAGACGTTCGGCGACTTCATCGTCCGCTTCCAGTGGCGGCCGGCCAAGAAGGGCTACAACAGCGGCTTCTTCGTCCGCGGCTGGAGCCAGATCCAGATGGCCCAGGGCGGGGCCGGGCGCCTCTTCGGCTCCGAACGGACCCGGGCCGTCCCCAAGCTGCACAAGCCGCCGGGCGAGTGGAACGAGTGGGAGGTGACCTGCATCGGCCCAAAACTCTCGCTCAAGGTGAACGGCGAGCCCGCCTGGGAAATCGACGACTTCAAACCGGTCCACGGCCCGTTGGGTGTCGAGGCGGAAGGGCACCGCATCGAATTCCGCAAGCTCCGCATCAAGCGACTTTCCGAGCCTCAATAGTTTCTGTTGCGGAAAGCCGGTTGCCGAGCGGACCTCGATCGAGACCGGGCCGAAGTGGGTCGGCGCATCCTGGAGCCGGATCGTCAGTGCTCAATCGGCCCAATCCCCTGGAACCGGGCGTCTTTGATCTGGTCCATGGCCCGGCGGGCCTGATCGTGGAGGTGGCGAAGCTGGAGCCTTTGCCGGTTTGCGGATGCCGGCGTGCGCTTGAGCCGTTCCTTCTCCTCGCGGATTCGTTCCAGGACGACTTCCATCGCGGAGAACAGTGCCGCATCGCGCTTCTCGGGCTGGAGCGTCCACTGGAGCTCCGCGTCGGCCAGGTCGGCCAGCTCGGCGGCCAGGGGGTCCATCCAGCCGGGCTGGGGACGCTCGTAGTCGGTGAAGCAGCGCACCCGATCCGCGGTGAGAAGACCGCGGAACTCGAGCCCGCGGCGCGTGTCGCAGTCGTAGAGCGGGATCGTAAACGGGCTTGCGGCGATCCGCATCCGGCGATACTTGTAGGCGTTTGTGATGAGAAGCCGTAGCGTTTCGACAAGCTCCTCCGGGGTCGTGTCGAAGTCAGTCAGAAGCTGGAAGACCGTGTAGTCCTGGCGGGTGCCGTCCAGGGCCGTTAGGACCGTGTTCAACTGGTCGACGTTGTGTCGCTTGTGCCACCGGGCGAGTAACGCCGGATGGAACGACTCGGCCCCGAGCTGGACCATCGGCTTCACCCGGTCGATCCACTCCAAAAGCTCCGCGTGGACCCGGCCGCCCGAGGCGAGCATCGAACAGGGGTTGGTTTGGAGGCTCAGCCGGTATCGCTCGTTGAGCGGGCTTTGGTGCCAGAGCCGGAAGAACTCGACGGCCCGCTTGCGGTGGAGAAAAAAATCCTCGTCGTAGACGGCCGCCCAGGCGACCTCGCGGGGCTTGAGGCTCGGGTCGTCGACGTGGGCGAAGAGCTTCCACCGCGTCACCCGAATCTTGCCGGCGGCGACCATCGCGTCGGCCGCCTCGATTTCGTCCAACAATTGCCGGGCACTCTTGACGCGGACCTCTTGCCCGTGCAAATTCGCGCAGAACGTGCAGACCCCCGGGCAGCCCCGGCCCCCGGTGAAAAAGAGGCTGTCGAGTTCGGCCCGATCGAACCCGTTGAGGAGCGACCAGTCGAGCCGGTTGCCGGTGATGACGGCAACCCGAGCCACGGGCCGAACCAAGTGGCGCAGGTCTCGATGGCTCGTGCCGCAGCTTGATCGGTCGGCATCGAGCACGCTCTGTCCGTAGCCGTCGCGGGGGAGCGTGTTCAGGTACGCCCGGCCCCCGTAGCGGTACGCCAGGCCCGGGATCTCGGGCTGACGGTCCTTTGAGTTCCGCTCCCACGCCAAGCGGAGGAACTGGCTGAACGGCTCTTCGGCCTCGCCGGCGAAGACGTAGTCGGCCCCGGTCTCTTCGAGCACGTCCAGGGGATGACTGGTCGCCGTGGGCCCGCCGAGCACGATCTCGGCATCGGAAACGCGCCGCACGGCGCGAACGTATCTCTTGACCTGGTCGAGCTGCCCTCCTTCGATCCGAAAGCCGACCACGTGCGGGTCGAACCCGACGAGCTTTTCAACGAACGGGCCGCCCGATTCCGGATCGACGGGCCGCTGGGCCGGGCACTGCCGATCCCAAGGCGTCGTTCCAGCGGCATCTACCGGCTGCACGTGGAGAATCACCGGCTCGGCCAGTCCCTCGTGCTTCGCCCAGGAGGCGATCTCAAGAACCCCGCAAGGCCAGCCCATCGAGCCGAACAACACCCGGATCGTGCCGCGCGGCTTGCAGCGGTTCCCGCGATCCTTCGCCGGCAGGGGATTGTTCGAGGCGGGACTTTCTGGACCAGGGGGCATTTGATTGGCACGCGGATGGGAAAAACGGAGAGCCGGGAGTCCTCCACGCCTCGACCTTTGATTATACCCTGCTTGTTCGGAGCGCCACAGGACGAGACGGCAGGCGCACTTTTCCCTTCGCGTGCTCTTCCCCGCGGAGGGTTGCACGCGGGGAACCGGCACAGGACAATGTTCCTTGCATCCACTGCATTCCGCTAAACCATTTTGACTTCAAGGGGAGCCGAACATGCGACGTGTCGATCGCCGACGTTTCCTGGAAGAGACCCTGCTGGCCGGAGCTGCCGCTGCATGCGCAGGACCGGCTGGAGTGCTTTTGGCCCAAGAAAAACCGTCGAAGAGCCCGAACGAGAAGCTGAGCGTGGGGGTGGTCGGCGTTCGTGGGCGCGGCGGCGCGCACGCCCAGGCGTTCGCCGCCCGGGACGACTGCGAAGTGACCTACATCTGCGATGCCGACGAGGAGGTTGGCCCCCGCGTCGCCGCGCGGTTCGACAACAATCCCAAGGTCGTGACCGACATGCGGCGGATTTTTGAGGACGCGTCGGTCGACGTCGTCTCGATCGCCACGCCCAACCATTGGCACGCCCTGGCCGCGATCTGGGCGATGCAGGCGGGAAAAGACGTCTACGTGGAGAAGCCCGTCAGCCACAACGTGAGTGAAGGCCGCCGGATGGTCCAGGTAATGGAGAAGGAAGGTCGCATCTGTCAGGGCGGCACCCAGTACCGTTCCGCCGGGTCGAATCGGGCCGCGGCCCAATACATCAAGGAAGGGAAGCTCGGCCAAATCAAGCTCGCCCGGTGTTTCATGTATCGCCCCCGCGACCTGATCGGTCCGCCGGGCGAGTACGAGGTGCCCGCCTGCATCGACTACAACCTTTGGGCCGGGCCGGCGCCGATGGAAATTCCTCTGCGCCGCAAAAACTTCCACTACGACTGGCACTGGATCTGGAAGTACGGAAACGGGGAGCTGGGCAACAACAGCGTCCATTGCGTCGACACGATGCGACTCATCCTCGGCCTGGAGGGCCTGGGCCGCGGCGTGATGAGCTACGGCGGCCGCCACTACGACGACGCCGGCCAAACGCCCAACACGCAAGTGGTGATCCACGACTTCGGCGAGCTGACCGTCGTGCAGGAGATCCGCAACCTGAAGAGCGGAAAGCCGCCCCACGGAGCGACCATCCTCGTCGAAGGCACCGAGGGCTACCTGGTCAGCTCCCTGCGCGACAACACGGTGTACGATCCGGAGGGGAACCTGGTCCAGAAGATCGAAGGACCGGGCGAAGATCACTTTGCCAATTTCATCAAGGCGGTCCGCAGCCGCAAGGTGGAAGACCTTAACGCGCCGATTGTCGAAGGGCACGTGTCGACGGCGCTGACGCACCTGGGCAACCTCTCGCAGCTTCTGGGAAAGCCGGCCCCGCCGGCCCAGATCGCCGGGCAACTCGATTCACACCAGGGCAACTTCGGCGCGGTGGAAGCCTTCGAACGAATTCGAGAGCACCTGGCCGAGAACGACGTCGACCTGGAGAAGAAGCCGTTGACCCTCGGCCCCTGGCTGGCGATCGACTCGGAGAGCGAAACGTTCGTCGACAACCCCGCGGCCGATGCACTCTTGACCCGCGAGTACCGCGAGCCGTTCGTGGTGCCGAAGGCCGAGGAGATTTGAGTCGCGTGGCATGTTGTGGGGCACGTTGAGTGAAGTGCGGCTTCGTTTAGCGGCCGACGGCACGTCGGCCTGGGGCGGACAGTGGTGAAAAACAGGAGCGAGGAGCTCAAATGTCCGACCCAACCCGCCGTAATTTTCTCAAGACTTCACTGGGCGCCGCGGCCGTCGTTGGCGCGGGGCCTTTGGCCAAGCTCTTCGCCGGGCCCTCGGGCAAGCGCGGCTCGCAGATGCGCTATGGGCTGGTCACCTACAACTGGGGAAAGGATTGGGACCTGCCGACGTTGATCCGAAACTGCGAAACGGCCGACGTGCTCGGCGTCGAGCTGCGGACCACGCACGCCCACGGGGTCGAGCCATCGCTCGACGTCGGCCAGCGAATGGACGTGAAGAAGCGGTTCGCCGATAGCCCGGTCACCCTGGTGAGTCTGGGGAGCAACGAACGATTCGACCACCCCGACCCCGAGGCGCTTCGTGCGGCCATCGAGGCGACCAAGGCCTTTGTGAAGCTCGGCCACGACGTGGGCTCAAGCGGCGTCAAAGTGAAGCCCAATAGCTTCCAGAAGGACGTGCCTCGGGAAAAGACGATCGAGCAGATCGGCAAGTCGCTAAACGTCGTTGGCGAGTTCGCCGCCGACTACGGCCAGCAGATCCGCCTGGAAGTGCACGGCCAGTGCGCCCCATTGCCGATCATGAAAGCGATCATGGACGTGGCTGATCACCCCAACGTGGGCGTCTGCTGGAACTCCAACCCGCAGGATCTTGAAGGCGAGGGGCTTGAGCACAACTTCAATCTGGTCAAAGACCGCTTCGGGGCCACGGCCCACGTCCGGCCGCTGGACACGGCCGGTTATCCCTACCAACAGTTGATCAACCTGTACGTGCGGATGGACTACGACGGCTGGCTCATGCTCGAAGACGGCCGGGTGCCCGACGACCCCGTCACGCTGCTGGCCCAACAGGCCGTGCTGTTCAAGAAGATGGTGGCCGAGGCCCGGGCCGGTCTTTGAAAGCCTTCCTCAACGGGCGGTCACCCGTCCGGGCCGTGGTCGCGAACCACGATCGCGCCGGCCAACACCCAAACGGCGAGGAACGCCAGGCAGAGGATGGATTGAATCAGGTCCAAAGACACGGCCGTTTCCGGATTGCGTGAGGGGGCTGAACCCTGCGGCCACTCGGCTGGGCCGTTTCCACGTCTGTCATCGGGCCCGGCGACCGGTCGGCTGAAGCCGCTTGACCCTGCCTCCACCAGCACGATCAATCGGCCGCCAAGTCACAACGCGCACGCTTTACCCGATCCGCGAGGGCGACCTTCAGACCCAAACCGCTATCCCGAGCCGCCCGCTGTAAAACCGAGAGGGTGGATTCGGAAGAAAATGGACAGAATTATTGGCCAACTCTGTCCAAAAACAGCAGGGACGACAAGGCGATAGTCCTGAATGGTTCCGGGAAGCCACCGGGCTCAATCCGAAGCAGCACTCGCCCTTTGCCGGGCGCGGGCTTCGATGATTTTCATCTCCAGTTCCGACTGCGACCTGCGTACCCAACGCTCCAGGTTGTCGTACCATTCGCGCGCTTTCTTGTCGTGAAGCGCGAAGTCGTCCAGCCGCCATTCTCGGCTGCGATTGGCCATTTCCCGCATCACGGTGGCCAAATCCAAGAGCCGCAAGGCGAATTGGTCCAGCATGTCCGGGTCGTACGGTTTGAGCGTCATCCGGCCTCCAAGGTCAGGATCGCCTCGTGATCGTCCCCTGACCACTATTTTAGACAAATCGACGCGCGGTATCCAGGATCGTTCCCAAGAGCCTCAGCCAAAAGTCGGGGGAAATCCTGGACCTGAAGAAACATAAAAGATACATAGAGTGTCCAAATATTAGGTTGAAATTATGTATCTTTTGTGCTACCCTTCCTCTCGTTGGCATCGGGAAGGCCTATCGCAGGCCACCCGATCCACACAACCTTGCTCGGCCTCACACAGAAGCCCCCGATCAAGGTAGATGGCACCCCCTCGGGAGGGATGTGTGCCGGGACTTCAATGCCGATCCGGGAGATGAGCCAATGACCGTGACCGCGAATCCCGATTCACCGGCAGACCAAGCCAACGCATCGTTGAGGGCGTGCTTTGCGGCGATCGCTCGCGCCGCCGCGGGCCATCCCGAGCCGGACGTGGTGGCGGCCAAGGCCCGGGGAGTGATGACCGGTTACCACGCCCGCTGGGCCACGGAAGGCTGGAAGGCATCGCTCGTCGGGCCGGTGTTCCATTTGCCGATCGTGAACCCGGCCACGGGCTATCCCTCGCGGACGTTCACCCAGGCGGGTCGCTGCGACGCGGTCGTCGTTCGGCGTGGGCGGCCGCTGTTGTTGGAGTCGAAGACGGCGGGCGAAGACGTTTCTCCGGCAGACGGTCCGTTTTGGCGGCGACTGGCAGTCGACACGCAAACCGAGACCTACGTCCTTGCCCGGCGTCAGCAGGGCGAGCCGGTGGCGGGTATTTTGTGCGACGTGTTGCGCCGCCCCCAGATTCGGCCCCGAGTCATCCCCAAGGGAACGCCCAAGGCGACGGACCGGGAGAACGTCGGCACGCGGCTGGAACTGCAGAAACAGAAGACCTATTTCGGCTGGCCCGTCGATCCCGCTGAGCGGGAAGCGGTCTTTCAAGGAGACGGGCGGGAGACCTCCGAGTTGTACTCGATGCGGATCGCGGCCGACACCCTCGAGCGGCCCGGTTGGTACTTTCAGCGGCGGGTCCTCGAGCGGAGCGACGCGCAGTTGGCACGTCAGCGGCAAGAGCTGTGGGAGACGGCCGTGGAGATCCGCCTCGCGCGGCGAGCGGGCCGGCATTACCGCAACAGCGACGCCTGCATGGCCTACAACCGGCCCTGTCCGTACTTGCCCATCTGTTCCGGCCGCGACAAGCCCGATTCCGGCCGCTGGCAGCCGCTTGAATCGATTCACCCCGAGTTGGCCGCCGAGCTGGGCGAGATCGACCAGCGGAGCGTTCTGACGCACACGCGTATGCAGTGTTTCAAGCTCTGTCACCGGCGGCACTACTACCGATACGAGCTGGGGATTGTTCCGGCCGAGCAGGCCGCAAGCGACACGCTCCGCTTCAGTCGCCTGATTCGCCGGGCACTGGCCGCGTGGTGGGCAACCATCGACCCGAGCAAGTAGGGGGCGTTCTTATGGAAGAAAGGCAGTCGAATCGGGACCTCGGCCCGCGCGACGAACCCTCGTGTTCCGGCGTCGGGACCGAAGATTCCTGGGGGGAATGGGGCGAGCTTGCGCCGGGGTTGTTCGACAACGTTTGGGACGCCTTCGAGCTGGACGACGCGGTGGAGGAGCCCGAGCCGGAATACGGAGACTTTTGGCTGGAAAAGAACGACAAAGACGAGGAGACGGGGTGATGATTTCTCTTGGAGTGGTCGACCAGATCAAGCGGCTTTTGGAGGAGGGGGACTTGTCGCAGCGGAAGATCGCGCGGCAGGTGGGCGTGAGCCGGGGGACGGTCAACGCGATCGCCCGGGGGAAACGACCCGACTACGAAGCCCGGGGGCGGGATCGGGAGGACGACGTTGTCGCGCCCGGCGGGCCGCCCGCCCGGTGTCCAACGTGCGGGGGCATGGTCGAGATGCCCTGTTTAGCCTGCCGCGTTCGGGCGATGCGGGAGAGCCGTCGTCGGCTGCGGCGGCAAGCTAATCCGTATGGCCGCTGCTCAGCAGCATCGATTGAATCGCCGCGGCGCCCCCGGCGGTTTCGTTTGCGTGGCGGGAGTAGGCCAGAAGATCGTTAACGAGCTCCTGCATGCGTGAAGCGCCGCCGACCACATAGGGAACCAGATCCTCCGTGTCGTCGCCGCAGTGCTTTTGGAGCCGCGATGCCTGGAGTTCGAGCTCTCGGGCAGTCTCCGCCAGGCGCTCCTGGGAGCAATGGGGGGCCAGGTCGCGCGGCAGCTCGGGCAATTCGGCGGATTCCAGGAGCCCCTTGGTGATCACCAGGTTACGGAACCATCGCAAGAGCGTCCCCCGGCTGATCGTGCCCGTCACCCGTCCCTCCTTAACGATCACCACGCAGCGGATGGCCACCCGGCAAATGAACTCGTAGATGCTCCGGATCGGCGTGTCCTCTTCGTAGCAGATTACGTTCGGTTTCATCACTTCGCGGACCGGCTTGCGCCACCAGTCGAGCGAGACCAGGGCGGCCATGAGGTCCTTCTCCGAGAGGATGCCGGCCAGCTTGCCGTCGGCCCCGACAACGGGGTTGGAACTGATCCGCAAGCGGAGGAAGTACTCGGCGGCGCGCCCCACGGTCTCGTCCTCTCGCAGGCAGGCCACCATGGGGGTCATCACGTGACGCGCGGTGACTCCGTCGAAGAGGTCGCCATGCTCGTTGGAGTTTTCCAGGGTCAGGGAGCCGCCATCGGTGAGCGCCTCGAATCGCACCACCCGGTCGCGCCCCGATTGCTTGGCGCACAGCAGGGCCTGGTCGGCCTGGTCGACTAGTTCTTCCGGGGTGTGGGTGTCCTCGTGCCTTTGGGCGGCCCCGAAGCTTGCGGTGATCTTCAGGCGCTTCGCGCCCGCAGCAATTTCGAGGGAAGCCATGCGTTTGCGGACCCGCTCGGCCCAAAGGACGGCGCCGTGCTCGTTGGTCTCGGGCAGCATGACGCAGAATTCGTCCCCACCGTGTCGGCAAATGGAGTCGCTGCCGCGGCAACTTTGGGTCAACAGCTCCGACACGGCCTTGAGCACCTGGTCCCCGGCCGGATGCCCGTGAATGTCGTTGATCCGCTTGAAGAAATCGAGGTCGACCATCACGCATGAGAGCGGCAACTTATGCCGCGTGGAGCGTGTCCATTCTCTGAGCAGACCCTCGTAGAAGGCTCGCCGCGTGGGCACTCCGGTGAGCGGATCGGTCCGGGCCATCTGGCTGAGCCGGCGTTCGAGTGCCAGCACTCGACTCCCGGATCGCATCCGAGCCAGCAATTCGCCCTGCGCAACGGGCTTGGTCAAGAACTCATCGGCCCCGACTTCCAGCCCGGCCACCTTCTCGTCGGACGACGACTTCGCGCTAAGAAAGAGGATGTAAACATAGTGGGGCAGGTTGAGCTGGCGGACCCTCTCGCACAGCTCCAGCCCGTTCACGTGCGGCATTTCCCAGTCGGTGATCAGGAAGTCGGGGCAGTCCCGTTCGACTTCCAAGAGCGCCTGGCGGCCGTCTTCAGCCCGGGTTACGCGATATCCGGCCTTCTTGAGCCACTGAGTCAGGAGCCGCAGGACGGCCGGATCGTCGTCGACAAGGAGCACGCTGGGAGTCGCTGAACTCATAAGATCGTGATTCGATGCTGAAGCGTTGCCCGGTCCTGCCCACTCCGTCCTGTTCCCACTTCAAAAGCGTAGCTTGGGGAAATAACATGGGCAAGATGTTTGTGCTACTACGGCGGCTTATGAACAATCCGGGAAAGTGAGCCGTTGCCTCCCTGGCCCCCTCTGCAGAGGCATTTCAAGGGCCGATGGTTGCACCGATGACGATGGCCCGGATTATTCATGGGCCGTTGGTAGTGGCCGCTCGTGAGACTTCGTCACGTGGTGCAGCCCACTTTTTTCGGGGATCGCCCCGCGACTGGCTCGGTTTTCTTCGGCCCGCTGCCGGAGGGTCCCTGTCGGTCGCGGGAGTTTCCCGCTACACTTACTCAAACCGGGGCCACCAGACTGAGGGCAACGGCGTCTTCGGAGAGGATCGGGGTCCGCGGCAACCCAGTTTGACCTTTGTGTAAAGGAGAGCGAATTGTGAGAAAGACCCTGCTTTCGGCGTTGGCAGTCGGCATCTTGTTGGGCGCGTCGAACATTTGTCCGGCAAAGGCGCAAGAGAGTGCCAGCTCGGGGGTGCAAACGGTGCTCACCGTGTCGCTTTCCGGCTTCGATGCACTCAAGAACGACCTAAAGTCGATCTCTCCGGCGGCCAACGCCCCGCAACTGATGCTCCCGTTGATGATGCTCGGGCCCCAGGGGCCCGCGGGCCTCGACACCACCAAGCCCGCGGGGGCGGTCGTTCAGACCGACGGCCAGGATTTCGTCATCTTCGCCTTCCTGCCGGTGACCGATCTGACTCAAGCATTGGGCCTGCTGAACCCCATGAATCCGGAGGCAGAGCCCCCGAAGCCGGACGCAGACGGCGTCTACGAGATTGAGACGATGGGCCAGCAGCTCGTCATCGTGCAAAAAGGCGGTTGGGCGTTCCTGGCCAACAGCCGCGAAGCCCTGGCCAGCGTGCCGGAAGACCCCGTCCCGCTGCTCGGAGGGCTGAACGAGTCGTACGCCGTTGCGGTTCGTGCCACGGTGAAGAACGTTCCGGAAGGCATGCGTCAAAGCGTGCTCGTGCCGCTGCAATTAGGTTTGGCTATGGGCCAGCAGCAGCAGCCGGATGAGGCTCCCGAGCAATACGCCCTCCGCCAGAAAATGGTGGCCCGCTCGATGGGCGAGTTCACCAAGTTGCTCAACGAGACGGACTCTCTCATGATCGGCTTGGCCGTGGACTCGGAGTCCAAAGCCCTCCGGCTCGACGTCGAGATTACCGCGGTCGAGGGGACGGCCAGCGCCGAGGAATTCGCCCTGGCGGCCGACGCAAAGTCGGACGTCGCCGGCTTCTTCCTCCCCGAGGCCGCCGCGACGGTCCTGGTCGCCAGCACGATCCCGGACAGCGATGCGGCACAGCTCGAAGATATGATCGACACGTACGGTTCCCGGGCCCTTGACGACCTGGACGAGCAAGACCTCTCGGATTCCGACCGCCAAATGGCCAAGCAGGTGCTCGGCGACCTGATCGACGTAATCCGCAAGACCGTGGAAGCCCGACGCATTGACGCCGGGTTTGCCCTGCTGGCCAGCGAGGACAGCCTGAATCTGGTGGGCGGCGGCTTCGTGGCCGACACGGCCAAGCTCGAAACCCTCTTCAAGCAGATGGTCAACCTGGCCATCCAGGAAGACCCGGGCGTGGCCGGGGCCATTACCCTAGATGCCGGAGAGCATGAGGGCGTGCGGCTGCACGTCTTATCGGTCCCGGCCGAGGCGCTACCCGGCGACGACGTGCCCGCGATGCTCGTGGGCGAGGCCCTGACCGGGGCCGTCGGTTTCGGTGCCCAGAACGCGTACTTCGCCCTCGGCCCGCAATCGATCGAGAAGCTCAAGCTGGCGATCGACCAGTCGAAGGCCGCCGCGGGCCAACCGGTGCCGCCGCTTCGCCTCTCGATCTCGGCGACCGGAATCGGCCGGCTTCTCGCAGGGTTGGACGCCGCCGAAGAATCCGACTTGCCGCCCGAGGTCATCGACTCGCTCACGCAAGCCGGCCAGAACGACCACGTGAGCATCGGCTACGAGGTGATCCCCAACGGAATCCGAGGCCGCTTCGAGATCGAGGAAGGCGTGCTCAAGGTGATCGGTGCGGCGGCCGGCGCCGCGATCGAGCAGATGGGCGCCGGCGGAGGTGGCTTCCCGGGACCGCTGGGCGGCGCTCCAGGGCAGCCGTAGTAGCTCGTGTCAATAAATCCGTAGGGTGGCATTGGCTGCTTGTCAGCCAGTGCATGCTGCCTGGGTCCCGCCCAAAACGGACACTGGCTGACAAGCAGCCAGTGCCACCCAACTAACAAGTTCAAGTGTCACCAAGTCAGTTCCAAACGTCGCGCACCAAGATCGCCGGGATCGCGGTGAGTGCGCTCGCCCGAGAGTTTGGCACGCCCGCATTCGTCTACGATGCGGCCAAGATCGTCGAGCGGATCGAGGATCTGCGGGCCTTCGACCACGTTCGTTTCGCCCAGAAGGCCTGCTCGAACCTGGCGATTCTCGACTTGGCCCGGCGTCACGGGGCGCTGGTCGACGCGGTCAGTGCGGGGGAGGTCCGTCGGGCGCTGGCCGCCGGATACACCCCCGAGGGCGACCCGCCGCCGATCATCTACTGTGCCGACGTGTTCGACCACGAAGCGCTCGATCTGGTCGTCGAGAAGAACGTTTACGTCAACTGCGGCTCGCCCGACATGATCGACCAGTACGGCCGCCGGGCCCCGGGCCGGGCGATCACGCTCAGGCTCAATCCCGGATTCGGTCACGGCCACAGCCAGAAGACGAACACCGGCGGCCCCCAGTCGAAGCACGGCATCTGGCACGAGCAGTTGGGCGACTGCTTGAGGAAGGCCGCCGAGTACGATCTGAGCGTGACGGGGCTACACATGCACATCGGCTCCGGCACCGACCTGGAGCACCTTTCGCAAATCTGCCAGGCGATGGAGAACGCCGCCCTGGAAGTGGGAGAGGGGGTGACGTCGATCTCGGTCGGGGGCGGCTTGCCCGTGCCCTACCGCGAAGGGGAGTCGTATGCCGACCTGGACGCCTACTTCCGCCTTTGCGACGGAACCCGTAAGCGGCTCCAGGAGAGGTTCGCTCACGCCGTCAGCCTGGAGATCGAGCCGGGCCGCTACCTCGCAGCAGAGAGCGGCTACCTGGTGGCGGAGATCCGGGCGGTCAAGCGACAGGCCCGGAACACGTTCTACCTGGTCGACGCCGGCTTCAACAATCTGGCCCGGCCGATCCTCTATGGGGCGTATCATCCCATGTCGATCGTTCCCGCCGACGGGCAAACGGACCGCCCGGAGGTCGACGTCATCGTCGGCGGCCCGTTGTGCGAGTCGGGCGACGTCTTCACGCAGGCCGCAGGCGGCTTCGTCACCACGCGGCGATTGCCGCAAGCGGCCGTGGGCGATTTCCTGGTGATCGAATGCGCCGGGGCGTACGGCTCCGTGATGGGCTCCAACTACAACTCCCGGCCCATGGCCGCCGAAGTCCTCCTCCAAAACGGCCAAGCCTGCCTCATCCGCCGCCGCCAGACGTTCGACGAATTGGTCGCCGCAGAGTCGATCCCGCGGCAGGGATAGCGTACCGCTTAGCGAGTCGCCGGTTCGCCCTTCTCGGCCATCGTCTTTCGGACTGCGGTCACGTACGTCCCGATCGCTTTGATCGCTTCGGCAGGCACGACGAGGCACGTCTCGACCTCGTTGGGCGACGTGGCGACGCTGAACCCCACCGGGGGCGTCGCGGGGAATTCCGGCAACTGGAACCGGTCCTCGCCTTCGGGGACAAACAGGGAAATCGCCTGGTTGACGAACTCGACCGTGCCCGGCGGGCTCCAGTAGCCGACCCACGGGGCGTCGGGCGGGAGCAGGGCGGTCGTCTTGGCCACGCCCTCGTCGGCGGCCAGGGCCGCCACGGACCCCTTGGCCGCCTCGATGCCGCGGCGGAGCGCCTCCTCGTCCGTGTAGGCGGCGACCACCGTGTGCTCGTCGGCGGCGGCGATGAACATCCGTATCTTCCCGCCGGGCCCAAACATTTTCTCCATCAAGCCGGCAAGCTGGGGAACGTCATCCACGCCGGGCATCGCGGGCATGGCCATTTCAATCTTCAGGCCGGAGACGCCGTCTACGTCGATCCGTTCGACTTCCATCTTGGGCATCAGCGGGCTCTTGACGTCCTGGAAGAGCTTGTTCATCGCCCGAATCTGCGATTCATACGTGGTCAGGTACGCCGGGGCGTCGTCCAACGAAAAGGTGAACATCATGTTGCTGTAAAGCGGATCGCCGGGCTCGCCCGGCCCGAGCATCATCGACATGCCGCGAATCCCCTTCATGCTCCCGCGCGAGAGCTCCATCAGTTCGTCGGCTTTCTCGGCGCTGATTCCGTACAGATCGGGGGCGGCCTTGATCACATCGACCCAGAACTGCATCATTGCCTCGGAGCTTTGCTCCGACAGGACGCCTCCGAAGGCCACGACAAACGGACCGCCGGGGAGCCCGGCGAGCGAATCCTTTCGGGCCGGCTCGGACCGCTCGCCGCCGGCCAACTCCGCCCCGCCCACAAAGCGGGTGCGGCTGGTGATGCGAACGACGCCCTCGTCGTCGATATCCCCGCCCACGGCCACCAAAGTGACCTGCTCCTCAGCCATGGCGAAGAGCGCCTCGTACATCTTCAGTCCGGCGGCAGCCGGGTTTTCTTCTCCGCCCAGTGCCTTCATGCCCTCGCGGGCCGCCGCAAGCCCCTGTTGCGCCTTGGCGCAGGCCAATTTCACCCCGTGAACGGTCAGCACGCCGGCGATTTCCTGCTCGGCCAGCCAGGGGCGCAGCAGCGCCAGGTCGCCGGCCGCCGGCTTCGCGGAGTTGAGGATTTTTTCCAGCACTTGCCGGTGCTTCGGCTCGGTCGCCACGGCATATCCTGCGAGATTGGCGACCAAGGCCGCCCCGTTCGAACCCTGGACACGGACGATCGCGGCGGTTGGATCGTCGGGCTCGAACGGTTCGATCAGCTTCTGGAAGTCTGCAACCGGGAGAAAGAAGAGGACCGCCGGCTTGGGTTCGGGGTCTTCGGCAGGCATGACCGCCACGGCGGCGCTTCGACTCTCATCGAGGCCCGCCTGGATGCCGCTCTTGGCCTTGAAAAAGGTCCACGGGCTGACCGGCGGCAGCCCCATTTGGCCCGCGGTTTGCTGGATCTTGGCGTCGGTCTCCGCCAGCCGGTTGACGACCAGAAAGCCCATCGCGTCGCCGGGGATCACGTCCAACACGTCCTCGGCGGCCCGCGCGGGCACGGCCGCTGCCATGGTCAGGCAGAGGAGCAGCAGGATTGGGAACAGGCGTCTTCGAGTCATGACTTGGTCACCTCCACTAGTGGGAAAGAGGTTTGTAAGAACCTTGCGAGTGTTTCGTGTCATTCGATCTTGGCGGTTGGGTGCCACTGGCGTCTCGCCAGTGCTGCCGTGAAAGCACGGGCAAGATGCCCGTGGCACCCGTCAAAACAGCTTCCCCAGACCACCCGAGCCGATGCGGGCCGCCAGACTGGACACCCGCCGCACGGCTTCCACCAATCCGGCCGGCAGCCGTGGGGCCCGGCTGCGGGGATATTCGTCCGGAGTCCGGTGATCTTGGACAGTTTCCCTGGATTGGTCACAAAGGTCGTAGCACAGGCGTCCAGCCTGTGGCTGGGCAGCACAGGCAAGAAGCCCGTGCCACTCAGGCTGCGAAATCGGGTCACTCGGCAACCGTGGCCAAATAAGAGCTGAGGATGCCGATGTTGGCGTTAAACGTACGGCAGTCGATCACGCGGCGGGTCGGGTCGTCGTCGCCGTGATAGTCCAACCTTCCTTCCTCGACCCAGCGGCCTCGATCGTCCAGCGCGGCAACAACCGCTTCAACCCGGGCGATCTCCGAGGGCGACGCTTTCCGGCGGGACTTCGAGGGCTCCCGAGCCCGAGCCAACTCGGCGGGGTCGAGCTTAGCGAGCCGCTGGTACTCCCGCTCGATGGAGTCCATCCCGTTACCCACGTTGAACGCGTAATGGGTCGGCATGTCGGCGTCGCTGTAGGTCAACTCATACTGCTTGGTGAAGTAGAGAGGCGTGTTAGTTTCGAGTTCGTAGAAGCGGGCCAGTTGGCCGTTGGGCAGTTGCGAGCGCCGAAAGTAGGCGATCGCCCGCGGGATCGGCTCGATGTATTTCTCGTCGCCCGTCTCCCGATAAAGCTGTAAGAGGGTCCGCATCACCCCCTGCGATTCGCCGCCGGTGATCGAGGGGGGCTCGAACCTCCGGGCCCAGGCGGGGTGCATGTCGGCGTCGTACTGCTGGGCCCAGGCCGGCTGCGGCTCGGGCATTTGGGCCAGGAGGATGAAGTCGGCGGCCTGTTCGGCCGCGGCACGGTAGCGCTCGTCGCCATAGGTCTTCCACGCCAGAAACGCGACGTCGATCACGTCGCTGATGGCATTGTCGTTGAACGTGTAAAACACCGAGTAGCCCGTCTTGGGAAAGGTCCGCGACCACGATTCCGGATAGCTGGCCTTCTTCACCGGGAACTTCTCGGGGTCCGGCGGCGCGGCGAACCGTTGGGCCCAGGCGCCGATCGGGTATTGCACCGCCAGGAGCCGATCCAGCCCGTATTGGGCCGCTTCGTGAATCTTCTCGTCCTTAAAGTCAAGGGTTTTGTCCAACTGCATCAAGAGCCGCAGGGCGGCTTGCGTGACGTCGTCGTCCAGCGTGCTCGTGTTGCGATCGTGCCGGCCTTCCAGCTCCGCGTCGACGCGATACGCGTACCTTTTTCGCTCCTCCGGGGCGAACGAGATGCGGTAGTCCCAGCCGCCCGACTGAAGCTGCCCTCGCACCAGGCAGTACCCGGCCTTCCGGGCGGCTTCCAGGTAGTGCGGGTCGCCGGTGTTGTGGTAGGCGCCGAGAAAGGCCAACCCGACCGACGGCGTGCCGGGAGGCTGCACCCAGACCGTCGTCTCGGAAGCCTTGCCTTCGCCTTCCCGTCGGGCCAGGTCTTCGCTGTACCTCCACAGGTAGCCCCCTTCGGTCGCCACCTCTTTGGTGAAGAAATCGGTGGCCTTTCGCAAGGCCAGTGCGGCCTGTCGACGGAGTTGCGTTTCCTCACACCGGGCAAGACCGGGCAAGACGACACCCAAGGAAACTGCCGCTAAGAGAAACGATCGCATCATGGGTCTCCTCCTCGAAGTTCGGGTGGTGTCGAAATCGTCGGGTGGCTGGGGTCGAGCGACAGCGAGCCCCCAGA
>JBDRTC010000825.1:0-7572 GCA_043824335.1 Planctomycetota bacterium
GGCCGGCGTTTCCAGCTTCGACGAGATGCGCGACCACGCCGCCTGCACATCGTGCCTGGGCCGGAACGTGGAGCCGAAGGAGTTGGGCACCACGGGGCTCTCCCTGTTACGCGACCTCTCGGGCGGCGTCACCGGCGAGACGATCCACGTCGACTGCGGCTACAACGTCGTGGGGCTGTAAGGAAAGACGTAGCACAGGCTTCCAGCCTGTGGCTGGGCAACACAGGCAAGATGCCCGTGCTACTGCGGCAGCCCATGGGTAATCCGGGCTATTTGTCGCTTCCCCGCTGATACCAGGGGAACTGCTTGTTGGCCAGGCGTAGCTCGATAAACCGGGCGATGGCCCCTTCGAGATTGAGTGATTTGACGCCCAGCATCTTGGTGCCCTGCAGCTTGGTCGCCGGTTGGCCGAAGAACAGGTCTTTCTCCTCGATGCTTGCCGTATCAGGGTCGGCGTGAAAACGCTTCAAGAGGTTGTACACGCGGCGTGCGTCGGCAAATGATTTCGAGTCTTCCCCTCCCGCGACAATCATCATCGAAATCAGGCCGCGGACGGCCGGACTGCCCAGCGGCTTGCTCAAGGGCAACCCCCTGAAGTCCCAGTCGGGCGAGATCAGCACCAGGCCCTTGACGTCCTGGCTGGCCGCGGCGCGCCCGGCTTCACGGCGGGGAGTCACCCAGTCGTAAGCGGCATAGTAGGTCGCCACGGCGGCCCCCATCTCGGCCCCCACGATGCACAGCTTGTTGAGGTTCAGCTCCTCCTCGTCGTTCTTCTTGACGAGGAATTTCCTCAACGTCTGCATGTCGTTGTAGGGCATGCTGTAAAAATGCTCGTTCGCCATCTTCGCGGCGTCCAGCTTTTGCCCGCCGAAGGGGGAGCCGGTGCTCTGGCCGTGGCCTCGCAAGTCGGGCACGAGCACGGCGTGCCCCTCTCGCTGCAGACGCAAGGCCAAGTCGGCGTACTCCTTGCGATCGCCTTTCCACATGTGCAAGAGGATCACCGGCACGGCGTCCTTGCCCTGATCGCTGGGATAGAACGTGGCCGACAGTTGCAGGCCGTCGCGGGTCACCAGCTCGGGCCCTCCAAGTTCCTCCGGAGTGGGAAGCTCCTTCTCCGGGGCCGCCGCTCGGGCCGGCTGAAGTTGCCCCAGCCCCAGCGGCAAAGCGAGCACCACCGCCAGGAAGACCGGAAAACGGCGGGGGCGCATTCCCTCGAGAATCTCAGCAATCGACCGGCGGCATCGTGGGGTGGTCATGGCACCTCCGTCTCATTTTCCAGGAGCAGGGGCGAGCGGAACGTGATGGGTCGGCTCCTTACACTCAATGCTAAGCAGCCCGGCAGTGCTCGTCAACCTTGCGGGGGGGGTCAATAAAGGGGGCCATGTTTCCCCCGGACGGAAAAGCCTCGGAAACGGCGGCCGATTGGCAACTTCCCGGTTCTTGCCTGTCGGGAACGCCCGCTCAAAGCTTCAGGTTCCAGGCGGCCATCCACTCGACGCGATCGCGCCTGAGGCCGAAGTCCGACAGGAGCCGCTTTTCGAAGTCGGCCATGTGCCCGGCCCCGTAGAAGATGGCGATCCGCTTTCTTCCCTTGGCCAGCTCGGTTTGGAACACGCGCATCGCCGCCTTGTTGCGGTCTTCGATCAAGAGGGTGTTGAGCGTGTCGCCGAGGCTGTTGGTTCCCAGCGCCTCGAACTGCTCGGCGAGCATCCGCTTGAGCTTCACCGCGCGGTTGGCGTCGAACAAGAGGGCCAAGGGGTCGGGCGACTTTGCCTCGGGTTGCGGTTTTGGGTTTCTCTCGCGCTCGAGCTCCCGCAGGTTCTGCTCGCGAAGCGCGTCGGCCGTGGCGCTTAAGAAAACGGTGAGGCCGTCGTCGCCCCGCTCGCGCATCGCCTGGGCCATGTCGTCGGGCGACATGTCGGCGTGGACGAAGTTCTCTCTCGTGTAGTTGATATACGCCGTCTGCGACTCCAGCTCGAGCATCGATTCGGTCATCCCCTGCAGCATCGAGAGCGGGTTGAGGCTGCGCCGATCGTCGTCTCCTCTGATCCGGGTTCCCTTCGGGGCGACCAGCTCGTAGAGCACCACGTCGTAGTCGTCGAAGCGTTTGTTGAGTCGGCCGTAATAGGAGCGCTGCGCGACGTGCACGCAGCCGATCAAGTCGACGGCCAAATCCCCTTCCCCCGCGGCCGGCACGTAGCGGACGATCGCCGTCTCCAGTGCCACCGGCTCGCCCGCGGCGTCGCGCTTGATGCGGAGGAACCGCCCCGCGTCGGTCTCTTCAACCTTTTCCACCTCGGTTTGCGCGACGGCCGAAGCATCCTCTTGCGCGGCGCCGGCCGGCGGCTCGGCCAAGAGCGTTCTGCCCGAGGCCAGGGGCGTCAGGAAAACCAAGAAACCCAGCGCAGTCTTGGGTAAGTGCTTCACGGTGTTTTCCTCGCAATTTTGGCGCGGAACCTCGATCCTCACGCGAACCACGACGGCAAGAGCGTCCGCAAGGCCTTTCCCCACAGAGGTTTCCAGCTTTTCGGATTCCCGGACACACTCAGTTTACTTAGAGTAGATACGTACAACAAGCTCCTCCAGTTCGCCCCGAAACACGGCTTGCGGCTTCGCCTTGCCCTTGCCTCACCGCTCGTCACGCACTACTCGCAGCACACACAACTTCCGCGGGGGGAGTTCAAATGCGATCCGCGATCGCGGGCCGGTGACGGAAAAGGGCGTCGGCTTGCCGGCGGTGTCGCTTCCTTCCCGGCGAAGCTCGAACGTGTATCGGCCCGGCGAGAGGAGGTATAGCTCGGCTTCCATGGGACGTTTCTCTTCCCCGAAGTGGAACATCTCGGCGGTGAATCGCTGGGTGCCCGTTTCCGTGACCATTGCGGCGATTTCCCTGGGCGGCGTAAGCCAGCGGACCGCCGAAAGCGGGAAATAGCCGGCGTCGCCCGGATCGCCCGTGGCCAGCGAGTAAATCAGCGCCGGGTTGGGCCTCTTGATCGACGGGATCGGCTCCCGAAACATCATGTTCCTTCCGAACAGCGCGGGGAAGCGGAGCACGCGATCGGTGTAGCGGACCTCGCTCGTGTAGCCCTCGAAGTTGACGGCGAGCGCCTCGGCACTCTCGCGAAGCGCCGAGATGAGCGCGGAGCGGTCGCCATCGGGGCCGGAGACCATGTAGGCACGATGGTCGCGGGCGAGAAGCTCGTCGAACTCGGTGCTGCCGGTGAGCAGCTTGTACTTGGCAAGCGTGCCCGAGAGGAAGCCGAGCTTTTGGGCGCACCATGCTTCCGAACCCGGGGCGGGCTCCTCGGGCGGCGGATCGTTGAGCCATTTCAGGCGAATCGCGGCCATCGAGCGGAGCGGGGCAAGATACTTCTCGTCGCCGGTCATGTGAAAGGTCAACAAGAGCGTGTTCGTCATCATCGACATCGCACTGGGCCACTGGTAGAGCCGCGCTTCGCCGTGATTCCGCGGGTCCCACCAGTCTTCCCCCAGCCCGCCGAGGTTGCCGTCGGGCCAGTGGATGGCCGAGGGGATCACGCCGGCCGGCTTGCCGCGTTCGGCCCGGGCGGCCGCCTCGACCCAGGTGTCCATCCAGGCCAAGAAGAGTCGCCCGAGCTTCTCGTCGCCGGTTCGCTGCCAGTAGAGCAGCGCCGGCTGTAGCGCCCGGGGATGGTACACGGTATCGCAGGCCCGCTGCGGGTTGTCGTCGACCCGGTCGACGCTGAAATAGGTGCTCTTGAACTGGAGTTGCCCGCGATCATTCCGGCCGGTCCAGAGCGTTTCCATCAGCTCGGCCATTTTCAGCGCGCGCCGCTTCCAGAGCGGGTTCTCGGGATCGAGGTGCATCATGGGCGTGATCACGTCGGAAGAGTCCTCGGCAATGCCGAAGTCGAAATCCAACGTGCGCGAGACCTCGCGGCCGAAGTAGGGCATCTCTTTCGAGGTGATCCATCGCTCGACGGCGGCAACCATGCGGTCGACGTCGGCCTTCAGTCCTTCGCCAAGCCCCGGGCTCGTTTGGAGCTTCTTGAGGATTTCGAGGCGAAGGGCATCGTCGTCAGCGTTTCCCGCCTGTTGGATCAGAGCCTTTGCCTGAGCCGGACCTGTGTCAACGGATTCCGCGAAACCGAAGGCGACGAGAACCGTAAGACCCAGCAAAGCCGCAGCCGAGCCGAGTACGCGTGGCGTCCGGAGGGCTCTTGTATGGATCATCGCCATTTTCCCCTTTCCTGAAGGGCACGGTTGACGAATGCTCGATCCAATCTACGACCACCGCTGGCGATGAACACGTTCCTCCTTGTAGCGGTCCTCGGGAGGAACCGTTTCGGCCGGGTAGCCGAGCGCGATCAGGCTGTGGCCGGCCACGTTGTCGGGCAGGTGGAACAGCTGGCGGAACCCGTCGATGCGCTCCTGCCGGGGGTAGACGCCGGTCCAGACGGCGCCCAGGCCCACCGCGTGGGCGGCCAAAAGCAGGTTCTCGACGGCCGCCGAGCAGTCGACGACCCAATAGCCGGGCGCCACTTCCACGGTGACGTCGCCGCAGACGAGGATCGCCAGCGGAGCGTCCTTGGCCATCGCGGCGTTCGGGTTGACCTTGGGGATCTCGGCCAGAAGCCCGCGGTCGGTGACGACTACGAAGTGCCAGGGCTGCGCGTTGTTTGCGCTGGGCGCGCTCATCGCCGCCGCCAGGATCTTTTGGATCAGCTCCTCCGGCACGGGCTTGTCTTGGTATTTGCGGATGCTCCGCCGGGTGCGGATCGCTTCCAGTGCGTCCATCGGTTCTCCTACTTTCTCATGCGTGGCCGGCGCCTGTCTACAAGCGGTTGGGTGGCACTGGCGTTTCGCCAGTGCTCAAAGTTGGTGCGGCAGTTGTACGGCCGCACCTTTGCTTTCGGGAAGGGGCAGCAGTGCAACTGCTACCCCAACGGTAACGTCGGAAAACACTGGCTGACAAGCAGTCAGTGCCACCCAACGCATCCTCGTCCCTCACCCCTCGCCCCTATTCCTCACAGCTCCTTAATCCGGATGTTCCGGAAAAAGACCGCTTCGCCGTTTCCGTGGGCGTGGAGCCCGATGCGGCCCTTTTCGTATTTCAGGCCGGGATGCTCCTGGCCGTCCATGGGCGTGACCTTGTCAAGGTCGGCGTCGATGACAACCTCGCCGTTGAGCGTCACCTTCACGTGGCGTCCGTCGCAGACGATCTCTTCGCAGTTCCACTCGCCCGCCTTCTTGGTGTGACCCTGCTTGACCGGCACGACGCCGTAGATCGAGCCGTGGTGCTGGTAGGGTTTGAGCTGGAGGTACTTGGGGTGGGAGGGGTCGTTGTAGCGGGGGCCCTTGTCGTCGAGCACCTGGAGTTCCATGCCCTCGATGTGCGGCTGGCGGCTGATCTTCGTGCGGATGCCCACGCCGTTGTTGCCGTTCTCCTCCAGCTTGATATCAAGGCGGAGGATGAAATTGGAGAACTCCTTTTCGGTGAAGATGTGGTCGTGGCCGTCCCGCTTGCAGATGAGCAGGCCGTCTTCGACGTAATAGCTGTCGGTGCTGCCGGCGACGCCGACCCAGCCGTCGAGCGTCTTGCCGTCGAACAGGGGGACGAACCCCTCGTCGATCTCTTTCTGGCATAACCCCGCGGCACACGACGCGGCCTCCTCCGCCTGAAGCGACTGCGCCCCCAACAACAACGCGGCAACAACACAGGTCCAACGCATGGCAAGATGCTCCTTTCGTGAGAAACTCGAGGACCGGGATCTCTCGTCCGATCCTGCCTAAACAACCTGACCGGGTCTTTCTACCCAGGATAGCCCGAGCGGACGGCGGTGCAAGTCCCCACGGCATCCTGCCGCCCATTTCGTCCCAACGCCCGCCAGCCGACGCACGGGCCAAAACCCTTGCAGGACCGGCGAAACACGCTTAGGATGAGCCCCGTGCCCGATGAGAATATGGCGGCAGATCGGCGCGGCCGGAGGTCGCTTTCCACTTGGGCCGGATTGACTTGGGAGCGAGCGAGAAACAACTACCCCGTTTAGCTGCCGCCGGTACGGCGGCATTGCACCCGACAGGCCATTCAAGCACATGCCGCCGTACCGGCGGCAGCTAAACGGCCGAATGTCCGAGTCGGAGAGTTTAGGAGAGTTTTGGAGAGTTATCGTTATTCTTCACGCGATCCTCGACGAAAAGGAGTGAAGTGATGCACGATCGAGTTCCACAAACCGCTCGCGACGCAGTCGTGTTCCCGGCGGCGATGATCGGTGTTGTTCTTGCCGCTCTGGTCGCCGTCCACGCGGCAACGGCGGCCGCCAACGAAACGGAATCCCTGGCCAGGGCGTTGGTCGAGCAGGTGGGCATACGTCGCGGGGTCGCAGCCGTCCTCGGGCGCGATCGCGACGTGGCGGTCCAACTCGCCCGCGCTAGCGAGATGCTGGTACACGTGCGCGAGCCGAACGCCGGCGCGGTCGCCGAGCTGAGGCAGCAGGCCGACGCGGCCGGATTCGGGATCGATCGGTTGGCGGTCGAACGGGGGCCGATCGATAAGCTCCCCTACGCCGACAACGTGATCGACGTCGTCGTTGCCACGCAGATCACCGCCGAAGCGCTCGGGTCACTTTCACTCGACGAAATCCTCCGCGTGCTCCGGCCGGAAGGGACGGCCATCATCGGTAAGGCCGGTCAAGGCGAGGGAGGCGGCGAGAAACTTAACGAGTGGGCCCAGGGCGGGGGCGCCCAAGGCGTCGAGGCATGGACCGATTCGTCGGGCGCGTGGGTGCGGTTCTCCAAGCCGCCCCTGGAGGGCGCCGACGACTGGTCGCACTGGGAGCACAGTCCGGACAACAACCCGGTCTCCACCGACACGGTCATCAAGGCCCCCTACATGACGCAATTCCTCCAGGGGCCGATGTACATCGGCATGCCGGCGATCACCACGGCCGCGGGCGGCCGGACTTTCCTGGCCACGGGCCACATCGCCCATCACCGCCGCGAGTGGGACATGCTCAGCAAGCTGATCGCCCGAAACGGATACAATGGGCAGGTGCTCTGGCAGCGCGATCTCCCCGACCGATACATGGTCCACCGCTCCGCCTTCATCGCCACCAAAGACACCTTCTACATGCTCGACGGCAACCGCTGCCTGCTCCTGGACCCGCAAACGGGCGAAGAAAAGGGGGAGATTCGCATCCCCGGCGTGGAGGACGAGTGGAAGTGGATGGCCATGAAGGACGGCGTTCTCTACGTCCTGACCGGCGAAAAAGACCCCGGAGCGATCACGATCAAGGGGGACCGCACCTTCGGCGGATGGAGTTGGGCCGACCTGAGCGTGGGCTACTACCAACAGCCGAGAGTCCCCTGGGGATTCGGAACCACGGTGGCCGCCTTCGACGTCGCCGACAAGAGTCTCCTCTGGAAACACACGGAGGAAAAGCCGATCGACTCCCGGGCGATGGCCGTGAGCCAGCAGCGGGTCTTCCTCTATGCGCCCGAGCAACATCTGAGGTGCCTTGGCGCCGGCTCGGGGAGCGTCGTCTGGACCAACGACGATCCCGACATGCTGGCCCTGATCGAAAAGCCCGGCCG
>JBDRTC010000826.1:0-6045 GCA_043824335.1 Planctomycetota bacterium
CAGCCAGGCACCGAAGAAGTCGTCCACTTTCGCCGTCCAGCCGTTCGACCCGGCCGGCCCGTTCGCAGGGCTCGAGCCGTCTGATGCTTCAGCGGCGGCCGACGGTGCGGCCCCTGTCGGCGACTCCCCGGCGAGCGTCCCCGCGGCAAGTAAAGCCAAGAGGCCGAGAAGCAGGACCGAAACGATCACGGCAAAGTTGCGGTATTTGCGTGGCATGGGCTTTTTCTTGTCCACCCGATAGAGGGGAATGATGAGGAGAGCAAACGGTCCGTCGTGCCGCAAGGCAAACGACACGCGTCGTCGGGAGCGTGTCCGACGGGTGGTCGTCCAGCGGGCCGGTCCACTATATGGAAACACGTCCCTGCGATCAAGATCCCGTGGGCCAAGCCGCTCGACCGGTTCCCGACCCGGTGCCGTCCAGCTATACTATCCACTCGTTTGGCAGCCGCCGGCACGGCGGCTTAGCAGCGGTTGGAGAATAACTCGGGGACTGTCCCCCTCCCAAATGCACCGCTTCCAGGCCCCACCAACGAGAGGACCAACGCATGACCCGACCGTGGATCGAAGGGCGTTTTGAGGAGAACGTCGTCACCACCACGGTGGAACAGGCGATCAACTGGGCGCGCGAGTCGAGCATCTGGCCAATGACCTTTGGAGTGGCCTGCTGTGCCATCGAGATGATGGCCGCCGGGGCCGGACGCTACGACCTCGACCGGTTCGGCGCGGGCGCCTTTCGGGCGACGCCCCGGCAGGCCGACCTGATGATCGTGGCCGGCACGGTCACCTTCAAAATGTCCAGCCGGCTCAGGCGCCTCTACGACCAGATGCCCGAGCCGAAGTACGTGATCGCCATGGGGGCCTGCTCGATCGGTGGCGGGCCGTACTTCGAGCACGGCTACCACGTGGTCAAGGGAGTCGACCTGGTCGTGCCGGTCGACGTTTACGTGCCCGGCTGTCCCCCGCGGCCCGAAGCCCTGCTGGAAGGCCTGATGCGGCTCCAGGACAAAATCCGCGGCCAAAAGATTGCCAAGCGTCCCCTCTCCCCAAAAACCGGCTGGCTCGGCTGGCTCGCCAACTTCGCCCGCGCCGGAACCAAAGTCGACGACGAGCTCCCCCTCCCCCACCACTCCGGCTACGTCGAGATCGTCGGCACAGAGCCCGAGAGCAAGCCCGAAGAATAAGAGCCGCTTGCCCATTTCATCGTAAATGGTTTCTGGGGAATGCGTTAGGGTGCGTCGCGCCGAGAGAGACGCGAAGCGTCCGAAGGGGCGTGACGACGCAAAGCGTCGTCACGAGGTGTAGACACCGCTTGACGAGAAAGTTGTCCTGCGGCCCACGGGCATCCCCCGGTCTTACGGTGGCTAATGCTTGGGCTGGAATTTGTGACGGCCCGGCGGGTAGGATCGCAGTGGGGCAGGGATCAGGGACCGGGGGTCAGAGGCCGGTGGCGTTCCGGTGGGCGAGAGAAAGGGACGTTTGCCGGCACTTCACGGAACGCCACTGAGGCCGTTCCCTACAGGTGAATTCGTCACAAACTGGTGCGATTCTCGCACCCTACGGAGGGCCGGAGGCCGTCGCGTCGGACGCCAGCGCGGTGTCGTGCGGGCCGTGGCAGTCGGTGCAGACTTTGGGGGCGCCGTCCCCGGTGACTTCCGGCTTCTCGGCCTTGGGGCGGAAGCACTCGTGGCAGTGCTCGCAGAGGCGGTCGACGTTCTCTCGGGCGAACACCTCGTCGGGCTTCACCTCGTTGTTCTCGTCGGCCAAGTGCTCTTTGCTCGGACCGTGGCACGTGCCGCACCCGACCTGCTCGTCGAAGTGAACCGTGCCCACGTACTCGTCCTCCACGTCGACGTGACACAGCGTGCAGCCGGCCAGCGGGTTGCTCTGGAGCAGGTACTCCGGCAGAGGGACGGCCGCGCCGGTCACCTCGGGCTTCGCCTCCTCGGGCGGCGGAGGAGCCGGGTCCGCCGGCATTTCGGGCGCGACCTCGGCCGCCGGCAGAGGCGACGGTGCCACGGAGCCGGCAGTCGTTTCGGGCGCCTCGTTCCGGCAAGAGACACAGGCGGCGATCAGCAACACGAGCCCGAAGGGCGTGTGAAACAGAATCCTCGCACCTTGTTCCCAAGCTCCGGCTTGGGAACACCCCGCCCTCGAAGCTCTGCTTCGCTCCGTTGGGTGCCTCGGCGAAGCAGAGCTTCGCGGAACTGCGGTCCCAAGCGGGAGCTTGGGACCGAGGTCGTACGAGCTTCCTGTAACTGCGGCGTCAGATGACTGAAGTGCCATGGATCGTGAAACGTCGAACGTTTTGCGGGCCGGCCGAGATTCGGTGTATCGTGGTGTACCGTGACGCATTTGTGGTTTTTCAACGAAGGACTGGATCGGGGGGGACTTCGAGTGGTGGGGTTTCTTGCGGCATCATCCCCGCCGACCGCAGTCGGCGGGCGTTTTTTGAAGACCCCACGGATTGCACCGATGCCCGGTCTCTGCCCCCTGATCTCTGGCCGCTGGCCCCTGAGTTCTCACGCATGCAGCCAGCCGTCTTCCAGCCAGGCATGGGTGTCGCAGGGAGTGGCCGCGGCGAGTTTGAGCCGTTCGCGGGCGCCGGGCGTGAGCTTGGTCCAGGAGGCGCTAAAATTCTCTCGCACGTGCTCCACGGTGTGGACGCCGCACGTGCAGACGTCGACCAGCTCGTTCTCGAGCACGAAGGCGATCATGTCGCGGGCCAGGCCGGAGTCGGCGCCTTCGAGGTCGCGTTTTTTCAAGAGCGACCCGCGGGCGAAGGGCTTGATGGTTATGACGCCCAGGTTCTTCTTCTTGGCCGCCGGAAGGATCGTTTCGGCGGCGCGGTGCCGCACGTTGTAGGGGAGCGAGCAGATATCGAAGTAGTCGCCGAACTTGTCGAACGCTTCGAGAAACAGCTCGGGCGTGAAGTGGCAGCCGAATCCGGTGAAGCGAATCTTTCCCTGGTCCTTGAGCTTCTCCAGCGCCTCGATCGAATAGGACATGTCCCAATAGCCCGATTGCGGCGTGTCGTTCTCGGTGTTGCAGAGCAGGCAGAAATCGACGTAGTCGGTCTGCCAGAGCCGCAGCCGATCTTCGGTCCACTTGTAGATTTCCTCCTGGTCGGCCTTCACGCCCTTCATCTTGTGCGAGACGCGGATCGAAACGATCATCTTGTCCCGGGCCTTGAGCCTTTTCAGCGCTTCGCCGGGCGTGGAGGACTCTTCGAGCGCCGTGCAGGAATCGAGGAAGTTGATCCCCATGTCCATGCCGAGGCGGATCATTTCGACGGCCTCGTCGACGTTCGTCTTGCGAAGGCCGCCCTTGCCGTCGGGCACGCGGGCGTAGGCCCAACTGTGTCCGCCGAACCCGATCTCCGAGACCCGCAAGCCGGTCTTTCCCAACACGCGATCGCCGACCTTCCACGCGGCGGCCGACGCCGGCTGTGCGCCTCCCAGGATCGTCGCCGCCACGCCGCCCGCGACGGCGTCCTGCCCGAGTCGCCCGAGGAACCGCCTGCGCGTCGATCCGGCCTTGGGGTCCTCGTGTGGAACGTGCTCAGCCATGTCGTTTGCTCCTCGATCAACCTGGGATTGTCTGAAGGCGACGCCGATCCTCAGGCTCAATATAGGGTCATTCACGGGCATGGGCAAGGACGTTTCCGGCGGGGCCGAGGGGCGGTATTCGTTGCCGCGGGGAAGTGGGGGGAAAGATGAAGAGCTTCGGTCTGGATCTCGGCGGGGTCGGGAGACCCGCACCGAGCGTGGAGCGGGGTTCGCGTACCCGCCCCGAGCGTACGCCCACCACCCGCTCTGGCCAGTCTCCCGACCGAGCCATAGCCGCACCACAACGGAAGCGTGACTGTCCCCCGTTCGTCCTCGTTTGTCCGCGACGAGTTCCGACGGTCACCTTGGTTTTGGGGGCTCGTCGGCCTTGTCCTCAAGATAGCGCCGCACGTCCGCCAGCAGCTCGGGTCTCAGCCTGCTCGTCGAGATCCGTCTATCACGGACACCTTCAGCGACGAGTTGGATGACCATACTCTTCTTTACGCGTTTCGGCTCCCGATGGTCATGCCATACTCGCTCCGTCAGCGCGAGCACCTTCGTGGCGGACAGGTGAGTCAAGTCCCGGTGTTGTTCGTTGACGTGCTTGTCGGGCGTGGCCCCGCTGGTCTGGCGGAATTCAATACCCGCGGCCTCAAGATGGCTTTGGGCAAAAAGCATGTAGTCAAGATTGCCCGCCTTATCCCGATTTGCGGCAAGCGCGGCCAGAACGCGTTCCAAGCCCTCCTTTTCATTGTCGACGAACCAGACGGACAGGCAGTTGTCGCTCGTATCGGCGATATCTGACAGGGGGTCGGCGGGTATGTCGCCCTCACCAAGCCATTCGTATTGGCCTGGCGAGTCCCAGCGGTGTTGCCGGATAACGCGCAGCACGAGGGTCACTGCTGATGGCTCCTTAGTTGCCGCGCGAGCTCCAGCATGTTGGCCCGGAGCAGGCGGTAGTCTTCACGCTCCCCCGCAGCCTCCAGCGCGGGAATCGAACGTGGATCACCCAAGTCTGAAAGACCGGTGACGGCCCCGTCGCGAGCGACGTGCGAGGAACACGCGAGGCTACGTTCCAAAACACGTCGGCGGCCATTGTGAGTGGCTTCATCCTCCATTTCCCCCAGGCACACCAATGCCTCTCGGGCTACGTTCGGGGCGGCCCGGTCCTCGAAGATCAAATCGGAGCCAATCTCCAAGGCGACGTCGCCGTGTTGCAGCACAAGCCGCTGCAATTCCAGCGACAAGACACTGTCGAAACCATCCTCGAAGCTCTCATTTTCCGCTGCGGCGAACAACGCTTCGATCTCGCTCATCAGACGCTTCCGAACGGAGTCCTCCGGCTCCAACGGCGAAAACGGGCCGTGCCGATCCAGGATCTGCCAGAAGCGGCCCTTTTCCATCGGGAAGTCGCCGCCCGGTGCGATCAGCTTGAGGACCGAAATGAGAAGACCTTCCGAGATGTCGGCCCGATGGATTCCTGTCTCGCCGTAGACCTTGAGACAGCGATTGAGATGCTTCATCAATCCACTGTCGATAAGACGACGTGCTTTGACAATCTCTTCGTCTACGCTAATGGGGACAGACCCCACTTCGAACTCGCCGGCCGACTCTCCACTAAGCCGCTTCGGGTCTTCGGTCATCCGAACCTCTCTGGTTCTCCGGATCGGAGCCTGCCGCCGACAGCAACTCCCCACACGCAAGGGGCAAGGCTTCACCGATGGTCTTCGGGCAGATTAGGCCATCGGAGCCGTTCGCCTGCGACAATTGTACGGCACACTCGCGGAGTCTACCACGAAGGTCTCTGGCGAGACTGTCCATCTTCCGGATCGCTTCCAGCGAAATGCGAGGTTCCGACGAGGCCGGATGTTGAGACATGTATCACCTCCTTCAGGGGGCAGGGGACGAGAACAGAAAACCAGGCCCCTGCTAGAGCTGTATTACGTGGTATTATCTAATATCACCAACTCAACCTGAAAGCAACCCCGATCTTCGGATCCAGCCATGGCACCCCCCGCGGAAGAGCTAACACCCAAACGCATCGACTGGGAGAGGTTTAGCGACAGGGTGAGAGAGGAACTCGAAAAGCCCAAGCCAGGCAAGGACAAGGACAGATGGACCCAGATAGCGCTCGCGAAGGAGGCTGGGGTTTCGCAAACGCTCGTCTCCAATTTGATCACGCGGCGACAAAAAATACGGAGAGAAAACGCCGAGAAACTCGCCACGATCCTCGGGCTTCGGATCGCAGACTTCGAGCGGAGCCAGACAGCCCCGTATGGCCCACGCTTCGCCTTCTGCGGGTCTACGTCCTGCCCGAGCGTGTGCCTCGCCACCGTGGAAGGCGAACTGTACGTTGCACCCAGATTCCTTCGCCGCAGCGAGTTGACATCCGACGAGTGCCCCTATTGCGACTCCCTAATCCGAAGTTCTACCGTTTGGCAAGTTGTATCTCGTTGCTGGGCGAGGGGTTGCATTCTCGCTCGATTGCAGCGGCCTGACT
>JBDRTC010000827.1:0-2475 GCA_043824335.1 Planctomycetota bacterium
CTGCACGGCCACACGCTTTTTTCCGACGGCCGGGGAACCGTGGAAGAGTACTACGACTTTGCCCGGCGGTTCGCCGGGCTCGACTTCTGCGCCGTGAGCGACCATGCCTTCGAGGTCGTCGACGAGATGTGGGAGCATTCCAAGCGTGTCACCAACCGCCGCAACGAGCCCGGCCGGTTCGTGACCATCAATGCCCACGAATGGAGCGGGAACACGAACGTTGGGGGCGATCACAACGTCTACTTTCTGGAGGACAATCCGCCTCTCTACCGCTCCGACAATTACTACGACGCCCGCAACTTGCAGATGTACCACGGCCCGGACCCGAAGCTTGCGCACGTCACCGACGTCTTCGAGAAGATCGAGGAGCGGCTTGGCAACAAGGACGTCTTCTGCGTGCCGCACTACGGCGGCCGCCGCGGCAACCCCACCTGGCACAACCCCAAGGTGCAGCGCCTGATCGAGGTTTTTAGCGAACACCGCCGAAGCGAGGACTGGGCCACCACCTTTCTCACCCAAGGCCACCGCCTGGGCGTCATCGCCTCGACCGACTGCCACTACGGCAACCCGGGCTACGGCTACCTCAAACCCACCTACGATTGGGACCATCAGGAGATCGGCATGGCGGCCGTGGCCGTCTGTGCCGAGAACCGAACCCGGGAGTCGATCTTCCACGCGCTCTACGATCGCCAGGTGTACGCCACGAGCGGCGACCGGATCCTCCTCGACTTCCGCTCGGACGGACACCCCATGGGCTCGGAATACCGGACGAACGTGCCGCCGACGATCACCGTCGAAGCCGCGGGCACGGCCCCGATCACCCGGGTCGAGATCAAGAAAGAGAGCCGGATCGTCTCCACGTTCGAGCCGGGAAAGGCCGCCGTGTCGGTGCGGTGGCGCGACGCCGATTTCCGACCGGGGCAGTCATCTTACTACTACGTTCGGGTGATTCAGGACAACAAGGAAGAGGCAATTTCCAGTCCGATTTGGGTGAACTAATTGAGTATTTCGGGTGTCTTGTGAACATGGGAAAAAAAGCGGGCGGGGGCCAAGAATTGCCCTTGCCCTATTGTCGCCGGCTGGAAAAGATAGTAGATAGAGGTATCGGATCGTGCTAACGCGGCACGAGGGACTATAAGCCCGCGAGGCGGTCGACTCTGGCTCTCCGACCGAGGCGGGAGGTTCTTGTCCGAAAGGAGGTGATTCGTTGGAGTATTTCTCTCTTAGCCACCGAGGTGGTTCCGCTTGACGCCAGTCGGCGGGCTGTCCGTCAGGCAGCCACCCCTCGTGCGGATCACCGTTGATCCGAACAACGAGACACAAGGCCCGGTCGCCGCGAATGGGACCGGGCCTTGGTTTTTGCGCCCCGGGGCGTGTTCAGCTTCGATCGCTACCGCTTGAGGAGCTGGATTTCCCCGATGCGGAGCCAATCAGTCGTATTGCTGGTCGCCGGCTCGACGTTTTCGCCGCCCAGCGCGTAGAGCGCGTCGCCCATGATGACGACGCGAATGTCATTCGTGGGCATCGGCAGCACACTGGGCAGGCGGTGCCAACGGTCGGTCGCCGTATCGTAAATCAGAACAAAAGGACTGTAATACGATTTGGAGTCAAGATAGCGTTGGGAAACGGAAGCGCTGGCGGAATTGGAATGCACTCGGGGCTACCCCATGCGGCCCGGCGACCAGGGCTTCGAGGAATCGCTGGTCCACGCCGGCGGCGGCCTCTGTCAGCCGGCCGGCCCGCCGGAGAACAGCTATTTTGACCCGTCGCTGCTCCACAACGGCCAGCGAGTGAAGACCAAGGGCTACTGCTCCGACGTCTTCACCGACGCCGCCATCCGGTTCATCACCGAGCGGCGCCGCGAGCCCTTCCTGGTGTACCTGCCGTTCAACTGCCCTCACGGTCCTTTCCAGATCGCTGAAGCGTACTACAAGCCGTACCAAGAGCTGGGCATGAAGCCCGGCGATTTCCCGTCCGTCGCCGGCGGCCACGAGCTTAAAAGCATCCCGGACAACACGGCCAGGGTGTACGGCATGGTCGAGAACATCGACGACAATCTCGGCCGGCTGTTTTCGAAGCTCGACGAGTTGGGACTCAAGGAGAACACGATCGTCATTTTCCTCACCGACAACGGCCCCAACGGCGCCCGATACAACGCCGGAATGAGGGCGTACAAAGGGAGCGTGTACGAGGGGGGCATTCGTTTGCCGCAATTCCGCCGGAACTGCGCAAAGCTTGTTCCGGCCTACGAATATTCGGGACAGACGGGCCCCGGCGAACTCGACCCTTGTGGCAACAGGCTCGTCGGCTTCACCAAGCGAGTCCTGACGACTGACGACGGACCACTGAATACTGGCGACTCGGCGTCAAAACGCCTCGATCTTCAGCTCGTGCTTTGCCATGAACGCCTCGGCCTCGGCGCGGTTGAAGACGCTTTCGGTGGTGCCGATGGAGCGGACGCAACTGGCCCCCAGG
>JBDRTC010000828.1:0-7087 GCA_043824335.1 Planctomycetota bacterium
ACGGTGCCGGTTGAGGCCGACGGCTCGGCTTATTTTCGAGTCCCGGCCGGAAAGCCGCTCTATTTTCAGGCGGTCGACGAAGAGGGCAGGGCCGTGCAGACGATGCGGAGCGTGGTCTATCTCCAGCCGGGCGAGCGGCGCGGCTGCGTCGGTTGCCACGAGCCGCCCGGCACGTGCTCAACTGTCGGGCAGTCCTTGGCCCTGGGGCAACCCCCGGCTGCGATCACACCGGGCCCGGACGGAACACACCCTTGGAGCTACCCCCGGCTCGTCCAGCCCGTGCTGGATCGGCACTGCGTGCGCTGCCACGACGGCGCCGAAGGGCCGAAGAAAAGCCCGCCAATCCTCACCAGCGAGCCCGCGGGCGCCTTCAGCCGGTCGTACGAGAGCCTGAAGCCCTACGTCCGCTGGTACGAATGGGGCGGAGCCAGCATCCGGCCCATCACCACCAGGCCGGGGCAGATGGGCGCCGACGAAAGCCCGCTCACCAAGATCCTCGACGACGCTACACACGCCGACCACGTGAAGCTTCCCGACGAAGACCGCCGCCGCATCTACATTTGGCTCGACGGAAATGCGCCGTTTTACGGCACGTACGACGAAGAGTCGCAGCTTGTCCAACGCAATGGGGAGGCGGTCCCTCCGCCCAAAGTGCAATGAGTTTTGAATCTCGAATCTCGACATTCCGTTTGCCAGCGCCCGCGAGGTCATGTAGGATGCGACTGTCGCAATCCCCGGGGGAGGCAACCCGCGGGCGTTGACGGCGGCGCTGGTACGTCAGCAACGGGTCAAGTAGTCAGACCGTGAGTTCAGGAGTCCGCGATGTCTGAATCGATAAGTCGCCGATCGTTCGCAAAAGCCTCCGGGGCCGCCCTGGCCGGGTCGGTGCTGGCCGCGCCGGGGCTGTTGGAAGACAAAGGGGAAGCGCACGCCGGGCAGTTCACCGGGCGGGTCAAGAAGGCCGTGAAGTTTCAGATGATCCAGGGGGACTTGTCGGTCGTCGACAAGTTCAAGCTGCTTGGCGACCTCGGGTTCGACGGCGTTGAGGCGTATCACCGTGCGAAGCTCGACCCCAAACTGCTGGCCGACGCACGCGACGCCACCGGGCTTCCCATCCACGGCGTGACCGGGGCCGGCAACGACCTGGCCGGGGCCATCGAGCTGGCAAGAATCTGCGGCGCCAGCTCCGTCTTGGTCGTGGCCGGCCGGGTGGACAAGGACACCAGCTACGACGAAAACTACAAGGCGACCCAAGCGTGGATCCGCGAAGCGATCCCGTTGGCCGAGAAGCACGGGCTGAGGCTCTTGATCGAGAACGTCTGGAACAACTTCCTCTTGAGCCCGCTGGAGATGGCCCGATACATCGACGAGTTCGAAACCGAGACCGTCGGCTCCTACTTCGACGTGGGGAACGTCGTCCGCTTCGGCTGGCCCGAGCAGTGGATCCGCATCCTCGCCGGGCGGATCGGCAAGCTCGACATCAAGGAATACAGTCGCACGAAACAGAAAGACGAGGGCCTCTGGAAAGGCTTCCAAGTCGAGATCGGCGACGGCGACTGCGGCTGGCCCGCCGTGCGCCAGGCCCTGGCCGAAATCAACTACAGCGGCTGGGCCACGGCCGAAGTGCCCGGCGGCGACCGCGAACGGCTCAAGGAGATCGCCGAACGGATGGACTGCGTCCTCGATCTGTAACCGCAATTGATCGCGATGAACATAGGGCAACTGCCCCACAACAAAGCCGCTTGCGGCTTAGCCTCCAACCACCCTACAAAAGATTCTAAGGAGTCAAACAATGGCCGATGAGATTCACAAAGCGCCGGCGACGGGCCGCAGGGAATTCCTCACGCAGCTTTCGGCCGTTGCGGCCGGCTCCGGGCTGGTTCTCGGCGCCACGGCTCGGGCGGAAGAGCCCAAACCGGAACCGGCGCCGCTTCTGCCCACGATTCAGGTCGGCGAACATCGCCTCACACGGCTGGCCGCCGGCTGGAACCCCATGGGCGGGTATTCCTACCTGGGCCCGCACCTGGACCAGCACATGCGGGAGTATTTCACGCCCGAAGGAATCGTTGAGTTCCTTGAGAAATGCGAACGTGAGGGGATCAACGCCCACCAGTTCAGCCGTCCGGAGCAGAGTGCGCCGATCCTGAGAACGCTTCGCGAGCGTGGGTCGCAGATGAAGTTCATCTGCCTCGACGCTTCAGACACGCAAGATGCGATCAAGAAGGTTGTCGAGGAGACCTCCCCCATCGCCATGATGCACCACGGCGGAGTGACCGACAAGCTCTTCCGCGAGGGCAAGAGCCAGGCGGTCCACGACTTCGTGAAGCGATCGCACGACGCCGGCGTTCTGGCGGGCGTTTCCGCCCACAATCCCGACAACATCAAACAGGTCGCCGACGAAGGCTGGGAGGTCGACCTCTACATGTGCTGCTTCTACTACCTCACCCGAACGCCCGAGGAGCTCGAAAAGATGCCGCCGGTGGTCACCGAGCAGATCGGGTACTCTTTCTTCGCTTCGGATCCCGCCAGGATGACCGAGGTGATGCGCCAGGTCGACCAGCCCTGCCTGGGCTTCAAGATCCTGGCGGCCGGGCGCAAGTGCCATCACAAGCACTTGGTCGACGAAGCCTTCAAGTTCGCCTTCGAGCACGTCAAGCCCACCGACGGGGTGCTCGTCGGCATGTACCCGCGGTTCCACGACGAGATCCGCGCGAACGCCGAATACACGCGGCAGTTCGGAAGTTCGCCGGACACCTAGTTCATTTCGACGTGGTGCGCTCGCACACCAGGAGAAGGCTCTGCCGGCCGGCCAGTTCGAGCTGGATTTGGCCCGATTCCTTGCCGTCGGCCGTTGCTACGGTCCCCGCAGCGGGGTTGAGGAGTTGCCAGGTTGCCTGGGCGTCGGTTGAGAGGCTTCCCTGATAGGCTTCCCCGCTCGCGTTCACGATCAAGAGGATCTGTCGGCCGTCGCGGAGGAACCGTCCCAGCGCGATATGCGGCGAGGGAGGCGAGATCCGGTAGTTCTGCTTTAACGTCTTGACGAGTTGTTCGCCCGTCAGGCTCGTTCGGGTGGAGCCGGCTGCGACGAACCGGCCGCCGCGCTGGCGGAAGTCGCGGACAACCTCGGCCGCCTCTGGAGGGAGCTTGGCATCCTCGGGCAGAAGGAGGGCCTCGAAGGAGTGGTCGCCGATCGCCAGCTTGCCGTCGGGACGGACCGTGGCTGAGGCGAGGTGCTCGTGGTCTACCAGTGCAAAGGGAATCTGGTTCCGCCCGAGCGTCTGGCCCAATCGCATGAACGAGCCCACGATCCGCTGCGCCCGGGGCGATTGCGAGTCGAGCCTAAGCGGCTCGGCAACGGGGAGGTATTCCTCCCAGAGGTCGTGGATCGGATAATAGAGGAGCACTTTGCGGTCGAATCGGGCCGGTTTGAGTATTGCGTTGAGCCGGCCCACGTAATCGCAATAGGCCCGGTACTCCTCGGCCGATCGGTCGCCGAGGCCGTAGTAGAGCGTGAACTCGGTCACGCCCCAGGCGGCCTGCCAGGCGGCGGTTGCCTGCATTTCCGCAAGACTCGCCGGGCCGGCGCCGCCCATCTTCTGGGCGAAGTCGCTCACTTCGGTCATCACGCGCCGCCCACCCGTGAGGATCGCGGCGGAGCTGGGCAAAGCGGCCGTCAGCCAGCCGCTGTGGATCACCGCCTGAGGGTCCGACGAGAGCATGTCCAGCCCGGGGACGTCCATCCGCGAGAGCGCCTTCAAGCTGTTTCCGTTCAGGGCGACCTGGTGCATGATGCTCTCTTCGTGCAGCGAATGCCCGGAGGACGCCACCCGGTGCTCGCCGCACCAGTGCTGGATCGCGCCGAAATAGCGCTGGGCAAACAGATCGGCCACCAGCCCCCAGAACTGTCGGCGGACCTTACGATCTTCGGGCGAATCGCCGGCAAACAGACTCCGTCGATGCGGCATGAGGTCTTCGCCATAACGCTCTTGATACCGCTGGGGAAGATCGCAGCACCAGGGCACGCAGGGAAGCGGCTTGGCCGCCGGGTCCAGGGGATCGGCCACGCGGACCCTTTTGCGAGCATCTTCGGGGATCTGCCCGATGTTGATTGCGACCAACGACGGCTCATCGGTAAACATGGCCCGGATCGTCGTGCCGAAGTGCGTTTCGAGCCGCTTCCAGTAGGCCTCGTGGGTCTTTTCGATAAACGAGCGGCACGCCCGATCGTCGATCAGGTTGGCGTAACGCCGGGCCGCGTAGTAGTTGTTGCTGGCGTGCGTGTGCTCGTAGGCGGGGCGGAGGAGGAACGGGTCTTGGCGCGACGGATCGAACGCCAGCTCGGTCGCCTCGAACTCTGGGTGATCTTTGAGCACCAGTCCGCCGGCCGCACCGCTGGGATAGCCGTCTTCATCGTAAAGCCAGACGACCAGGCCCAGCTTCCGGCAGGCTTCCACGCCGGCCAGCAGCGTCTTCCAGTGCTCCTCGCTCTCCATGTAGTCTTGAAACGCCACGTTGCACACCACGCCACCCAGGCCGCGATCCTTGTAGTACCCCATTCCTTCCGAGGCCACTCGCTTGGGGTCGGGCTCGCGGAGCATCTGGTCGATTCCCTCCGGCATCGCCCGGCGGGGATCAATCCCGTGGACGATCTGCAGCGGCCGATCGTCCATCGGCGGACGGTTCCATCGGACGAGCCAATCATCTGGAAGCGGCTGCTTCGCTTTGCGTTCGTCCGGCGCGGCCGCCGGCGAGGCCGAACCGGCCGCCAGGATCAGCAGCAGGCCCACGACAATGATCCCCTTCGGTTTCATCACGGCTCTCCTCGAATCATGGCAAAGGAGGCCGACGTGCCGTCGGCCGCTAAACTTGCCCGGTCCTACCCGACGTCGAGAATGTTCGGCAATCGTGGCCGGACCGGTCCATGAGCAAGAGTGTACTTTTTATCGGTCCCGCCGTCCACAAGGGCGGTCCCGGCGAGCGGGAGCGCCGGTTCCCGCGCTTGCTTCGCGCCGGCCCCCGGCTTAAACTGACAAAAAGGTAGCACTTCAGCCATATGAAGAACAAACCGCGTAACTTGTTCCCAAGCTCCGCTTGGGAACACTCCCCGCTTACAGCACTACTTTACCTCCTCGGGCGAATCGGCAAGACGGAAGTTGGCGGAAGTGTGGTCCCAAGCAGAGCTTGGGACCGAGGTTGCGCGCGCATCATACACCCGAAGACCCGAAACCCGCTGTTCTGGAGCGAAACCATGGTTAGACGAACACTTGTTGCTCTCTTGGCGTTCTGCCTCCTTGCCGGCGTATCCGCCCTCACGGCGGCCGAGTACGAGGTGACCGAAACGGACGAAGAGATCCGGATCGTTACTCCGCAATTGGAGGCGGCCGTCCGGAAGCAGGGCTACGTGAGCGGGGTCGCCCGGCACTCGTTTCTGGATAAGAAAACCGGGTTCCGCGATCCCGGCTTCGGGCTGGACATCGCCGACTTCATCATGGAGCCTGGCAGCGACGAAGAGTATCGCGAGCGCATGTCGGCCGACCACGGGCCGTACACGTTCAACAACATGGTTCACGGCAAGCGGCCGAAGCGATTGATCGAAGGCCCCCAGATCTGCACCCAGGCCCGCCAGTTGAAGCCGGTCGTCATCCGCGGCAAGGATTTTGTGGCGGTGAAGCAGCAGTACCAGTACAAGACAGCGGCGCCGGGCAGGAAGACGGGGTCGGTCTGGTCGCAGGTCCTGGTGTTTCCCATGGGAAAGCGATACTTCGTCTCCATGGACAGGATCGACTCGGTCAACCAAAGCGACGCGATGTTCCTCAGGATCGACATGCCCGGCCACCTTCGCCACAAGCGGGGCGACACGTTCAGCCAAATCTATCTCAGCTATCACGGCACGATCCCGGCCGCCGAGTTCTTCGAGGATTTCCCGCCCGACGGAAAGTTCAACTACCGCCGCGATCAGAACGACGTGCCTGAGCGGTTCATCCGCGCCTGCCAGCTTCGCGACCCCGAAACGGGCGGCGACGGCCCCTGGCTGGCCGGCATGACGCTCGAGCCCACGGTGGTCCACGAAGGCTGGTGCCATCAGCGGGGGTACGTCTGCATGATCGAGGAGTTCGGCGGCCGCTCCATCAAGCCCGGCGAGTCGTTCAGCGCCGCGTTCATCGTCGGCTATTTCGACTCGATCGACGAGATGCACCAGGTTTACGACCAGTACCGCGGCCACACCGGTCTGCAAGTGACGGAAGAGGGGTGGAAGCTGCTGAAGTGACGCGATCTCTGCCAAACCAGGGTAGTCATGGCACGTGTTCGGTTGGAGCACGTAGGGAAGGTTTACCCCAACGGCTTCGAGGCAATCCGCGATTTCGATCTCGACGTGACCGACGGGGAGCTGCTCGTGCTGGTGGGGCCGTCGGGCTGCGGCAAGACGAGCACCCTGCGGATGATCGCCGGCCTGGAGCAGGTCACTCGCGGCACGATCAGCATCGGCCCGCGGGTCGTCAACGACGTGCCGCCCAAGGATCGCGACGTGGCCATGGTCTTTCAGAGCCACGCCCTCTATCCGCACATGACGGCCCGCCGGAACATGGCCTTCTCGCTCAAGCTCCGCAAGGCGCCGCGGGCCGATCTGGATCGCGCGGTCCGCCAGGCCGCCGCGATGCTCGATATCGGGCACTTGCTGGAGCGGAAGCCCGGGCAGCTTTCCGGCGGCGAGCGTCAGCGGGTTGCACTTGGCAGGGCGATCGTTCGCAAGCCGGCCTGTTTCCTCCTCGACGAGCCCCTTTCGAGCCTCGACGCCCGGCTCCGCGTCGAGATGCGCTCCGAGCTGAAGCGGCTCCACCGGCGGCTGGGCACAACCACCCTCCACGTCACGCACGACCAGGAAGAGGCCCTTGCGCTGGGGGATCGCGTGGCGATCGTGCGTGAGGGCCGCCTCCAGCAGATCGGTACGCCGCGCGAGGTCTACCGCCATCCGGTCAACCGTTTCGTGGGAGGATTTCTCGGCTCCGCGCCGATGAACTTCCTGGAAGGAACGATCACGGAGCACGACGGCCGGCTCTCGTTCGACGAGGCGGGCCGGCGGCTCGCC
>JBDRTC010000829.1:0-3333 GCA_043824335.1 Planctomycetota bacterium
TGCCGGCGTACTGGACAAAGCGCATCCATCTGATGCGTTACGGCCGCGAACTCCGTCAGCTCCTTTCCGAATCTTGGGACCTGGTCCACTGTTGGGAGGAACCCTTTATTGTTGCGGGCGGTCAGGTAGGGTGGTGGACACCGAAACGAACTCCCTTGGTCTACGCGACGTTTCAGAACCTCCCGAAACGCTACCCGCCGCCGTTCGCGTGGATCGAACAGTACGCGATGCGTCGAGCCACGGGGTGGATTTCTTTCGGACATACCATTGACGATACCCTTTCCAGGAGGAGCCTGTACGCCAATCGGCCCAGGCGCATCATTCCCCTGGGCGTCGACCTTGAGCACTTTAGTCCGGATCGTCAGGCAAGGGCGCAGATTCACCGCCAGCTTGATTGGGCGGAGCCCGGACCGCCCGTCGTGGGATTTCTTGGGCGTTTTGTGCGTGAGAAGGGTTTGGAACTCCTGATGCGCGTCCTTGACCGGGCGCCGTCCCCCTGGAGAGCATTGTTCGTGGGCGTTGGCCCCTTGGAAAATGCCTTGCGCAACTGGGGCGACCGCCACGGTGACCGTGTCAGGGTTGTCACCGGGGTGCGACATCAAAACGTCCCGGCATACCTAAACGCCATGGATGTTCTCTGTGCACCCAGCCAGACGACGTCCGCTTGGCGCGAGCAGTTGGGACGGATGCTCATCGAAGCGTTTGCCTGCGGCACTGCGGTGATTGGCAGCGACAGCGGCGAGATACCTTATGTCGTTGACAACGCCGGCGTGCTGGTGGGCGAGAAGGACGAGCCCGCATGGACGAGCGCGTTATCGGAAGTGCTCGAGGGCCCCGCTCGTCGTGCCGAACTGCGCTGCCGCGGATTGGACCGCGCGCGCGCCGTGTACGCATGGCCGGTGGTGGCGCGGCAACACCTTGAGTTTTTCAGTGACCTGATCTAGAAGGAAACATGAACCAACCTCGTCTTGCCATCATCCCGGATTTTCCCGAAGAGGGCTGGCCCAGCATGGACGTGTGCGCCGAGATGCTGGCGCGTCACGCGTCGGCCGAGCACGCGGGCTGGCTGCGGGCCGGCACGGTGTGTCCCACATTCCGCCGGCGCGCCCTTCGCGTGCCTGCCTTGCGCAGTAGCCGTTGGGCTTTCAGCGCGGACCGACTGCTTAACCGGTGGTGGGACTATCCAGGAGAGTTGCGCAGTCGCCGCGCTCACTTCACGCTGTTTCATGTGTGCGATCACAGTTACGCTCATTTGGTGCATCGGCTGCCCGCGGAACGTACGGGGGTTTATTGTCACGATCTGGACGCATTTCGCTGTCTGCTGGATGGCCGCGCCCGCCTTCGTCCATCCTGGTTCAAGGCGATGATGCGACGCGTGCTGGCGGGATTGCAAAAGGCCGCGGTCGTGTTTGTCAGCACGACGGCCACGCGGGACGCGATAGTCGCGCACGGTCTCCTCGACTGCAATCGGCTCGTGCATGCTCCTTATGGCACGTCGCCCGAGTACACTCCGAAAAGTGACTTGGAAGAACACGGCGCCGAAACCCGACAGGTCATGCGTTCGCTCGACGGGCGTCGGTATCTTCTTCACGTGGGTAGCTGTATTGCTCGTAAACGCATCGACGTGTTGCTGGAGGTGTATGGCGGCCTGAGGGACTCTCATCCAGAGGTGCTCTTGGTCCAAGTCGGCGGCGAGTGGACTCCCGAGCAACGGGCGCAGATTGGGAGCCTGCAAAGTGGCGGATCGGTGCGCCAGTTTCGTGGGCTGTCGCGCGAGACACTTGCGGCTCTCATGCGAGGCGCCGCGCTGGTGTTGCAGCCTAGCGAGGCCGAGGGATTCGGACTGCCCGTCGTTGAAGCCCTCGCCTGCGACGCGCCCGTCGTGGCCAGCCACCTGCCTGAGCTGCGCGAGGCCGGTGGCAGCGCCGCCGTGTACTGCCGGGTGGCCGATGTGCCGGAGTGGGTCGAGACGGTCGATCGTCTGCTGAATAGCCCCGAGCTTGCGCCGACATCGGCGATTCGACTTGAGCAAGCGCGCAAGTACTCGTGGGCCAGCTACGCACGCACAATCCTGAACGAATACCAGCGACTCGTGGCATGAGACTGTTGTGAAGCATCGCTGCATGACGCCAATACGGAGATAGGGGGCTCACGTCTCGTGCAGACACAAACCCGCGCGGTGCAGGCGTTTTACCGTAAGGCGGAATCGCACGTTCGTGCAACGTTTTGCGGCGATATTGAGCGAGTGCGTGCTTACTATGGGCGGTACGTGGATTTCGTCGCTGCCTGGGTCAACAAGGAGAAAGGGACAGAAGTCCTGGACGTCGGCTGCGGAAATGGTTGGAGCACCTGGCTGTTGCGCTCGGCCGGATACGCTGCGCATGGCACGGACCTCCACTGCCGTCCGCTGGAGGCAAAGTGCCTTGATTCCTCGCTGCCCTACACGCAAGCCGATGTGCAGAAGCTCCCCTTTGCAGATTCGTCGTTTGACGCGGTCGCAATGTACGAAGTGCTTGAACATGTTCCCGATCCGGGGAAAGCGTTGAGCGAATCGCTGCGCGTGGTGCGTTCAGGCGGCAGGGTGATTGTCGTAGGGCCAAACCTGCTCTCTGCGGGAGTCGCCGCATGGTTGGCATTGAAACAGGTGATTGGACTTGCGGCCTGTGACCGGAGAGTGCGACTGCGGCGCGAACCGGATATGGCGTTCCATCCGTTCGGCAACACGCTACCGGAAGTATGGTGGCACTTGGGCCACCACTGCTTGGCGACCGTCCGGAAACTGTGGCCGGTTGGTGCCGCGCGGTTTCTCATGCGGAATCCGGACACACAGCCTCCGTTCCACGCCGACAACGACGCCTGCTATTTCTGTTGCCCCATGGATCTTATCCGGTGGGCAAGGCAACAACCCGGTGTTCGTCCCCTGTGCTGGTGGTCGCACGATCGCTTCGGATCCAAGTGGTTTTGGCCGATTTATGGCGAATCCCGTTCGGTACGGCCGATGAGTCCGGGCCACTCGACTCAAGAACTCGCGCTCGGGAAGTCGCACGCCTGGCAGACACGCTTCGCGATGCCGTCCGGTTACGGCTCGTCTCCGATGTGCCTCTCGGTTTGTTTCTTTCCGGAGGAATCGATTCGGGGGCGATCGCCGTGTCGCGGCGCTCCAGGTGCTGGCGCTAGTCGTGCTGGAGGACTACGCAAAACGGTACGGCTTAAGGAGTACAGCTTGAGAGTGGTGTATTTGATCCCGGCGGCCCAGCTAGGTGGCGCCGAGCGCAGTTTGCTCGATGTGATGGCCTCCGTGCTGCTCGAAGCCCCGTCCACCGAACTGCACGT
>JBDRTC010000830.1:0-2534 GCA_043824335.1 Planctomycetota bacterium
GGCCATCGGTGCGCACGCCCGAGCGCAGCCACTCTTGAATTCCCCGCCAAAGAGAGCCGCTAAGAAGAAAGAAGGTTCTGCACCGGGAGTTTCTTGTTCCGGGCGCTGGCGGTAGTGGGCGTTTCTTCGGAAGGGGCAGTCAATCGGCCCGCCTGGAAAGGTCTGCCAACGCTCGCCGAGCGGCCGCCGAGCGGGGATCAATCTTCAAGACTTCCGCGGCGGCGGCCTTTGCTGCTTCGAGGTCGCCCAATTCACTCAGGCATCCGGCCAGGCTCAGCCGCATGCCGACGTGCACGCTCGTTGGGGCTCGCTCCGGGGTCAGTTCTATCGCGCGGCGCAGATGGCCCGCCGCAATCTCGTACTTGCCCTGCTTGACGAGCAGCGAGGCCAGCCGGAACAGGGCCAGTGAATCATTCGGGTCGCATTGCACCGCGTCTTGATATCGTTTGAGCGCTTCGTCCTCGCGGCCCAGCTTTTCCAGGATGCGTCCATGTTGCGCGACGATTTCGGAGTTTTTCGGCAGGCCTTTCAAAGCCAACTCGGTGATCTTCAGGGCCTCCTCGTTTTTTCCCGCCCAACTGAGTGTCATCGCCAGCGTGTGCAAAGCCATGACATTATCGTAGGGGCTCAACGAGTCGCCGATGCGTCGATCGAGTTTCTCGGCCTGGGCCGCGCTGAGAGGCACGTGATCGACGATGCCGAGACTTGCCATCGCCTCGTAGAGGGCCAAGCCGAGCAGGCGATGCGAGGCCAGATTGGGATGGACGTGATCGAGAAAACTCTCCAGTCCCACGGCCGCGTGCCCCTCCTCGGCTCGACACTTGTCGGCCAGCATTCGCGGGAAATCGATCACCGGCACGTCGTACTGCCGGCCGATGTCGGCCACCGCCCGGTTGATCGCCGACAGGGCCCGCAGAGGACAAACGTCTTCGTCTTTCGCCCGGACGAAATAGGCGAGCGCCGTCTCGCTCTCGCCCGTCGCCAGCAAGGCACGCCCGAACTGCCACAAACCGTGTGCATAAACGGGATCCATCTTTTCCGCCTCGGCAAGCAACCGGAGAGCCTCGTCCGGGTCCTCCTCTTGCAGGTGGCTTTGCGCCATTTGCAGCAGGCGGTCATAGCTTCTCCGCTCCGCTTCGCTCACCGGACGATGCTCGCTCTTGAATGGGCTGAAATCGCGCAGATTCGACGCCGGTTGCACCAGGATGACCTGCGCCCCGGCGCTGCGCGCCATGCCGATCATCCGGGCGAGTGCGTCGCGGTAGTGGGCGAGAACGCTTCCGCGAAGCGGCTCGTCGCGGTGGTAGGACTCCGGTCCGTCTCCGCGCTCGAGGATCGTGTCGACCTCGGCCGACATCACCGTCGGCGGCTCGGGACGGGGGCGCGTGCGCTCGACCGCGGAATGAATCAGGCTGAACAGGCGGAGATGGGACGCCCATTGGATGGCCCTTGTCAACGCCGGGCTCCGCCGGCGGACCTCGCCGTAAGTGCGTTCCTCGAGGAACTCGTTGTGACCCGTGTAAATGATGAACAAATCCGGCTCGTACCTGACCAGTTCCCGCATTATGCGGGCCAGGCGATAGCTGGCGTAGGAAATGCCGCCGCAGTTGACGACCTCCCACTTCCGCTTGGGATGCGTTTCCTCCAGCCGCGCCGCGAGCCACGAATTATAGGACGGCCTTGTGTCAAAGGGATGGCCGAACGTGGTCGACCCGCCGAGCGAAAAGACGCGAAACCCGTTTTCCGCCTTCTTTGCGGCAAACCGCTGCTTGTTGAAGAAGCTCAGCTTCAGCTCGTTCGTGACGTAGTCGTCCCCCTCGCGCACGAAGAGCGGCGCCCCCTCCTGAAAACCGACGAACAGGTCGCGGGTCTGGGCGGCCGGCTTGACTCCCAGAACGGCCAGAAAGACCTCGGCGAAAAGCAGCAAGAGCAACACGGTTGCGGCGGAATAGAGGAGTTTCCGTCGTAGCGGAATTCGTCTAGCCCGTGGATTGTCCGTCACGGCGCGACCCTCAAATCACCAAAAGGACGTTCCCGTCTGCAGGTTTCCCTCGCCACACCTGGACTCCCTGCTCCGTTCTCTCGTCATTTCGGTCACGGCAGTCGCTCCGCGACGGATCAGGACCGGGGCGACGCGGCCGAGCGAGCCCGCTCCTCCAATCGCTGGAACAGCTTGTCGGCCATTAGATCGTCTCCGCACTTCTTCGCATATTGCGCCATGCGCCGCATCAGTTCTGGAGGAGCGGCGAGGACGTTCTCCAACTGAAGTATCTCGCGCTGCAGTTGCTTGCCCTCACGTGCAAGTTCCTCAAATATCTTCACTTCGTCAAATTTTTCGAGCCGGCGCAAAACGCCTGCCAAGTGGTGTTGGCTTTCAGGATCGTAACAGTTCAACTCGAGCGCTTTGCGATAGCTTGATTCCGCCTCCCCAAGCTCGCCTCCGGCGGCGTGCAGCCAGCCTTTGTACCTCCAAAAGCGGCTATCGCCGACGGCGTCCGGAGGGGCTTGAGACAGCAATTGCGACACTTTCTCGA
>JBDRTC010000831.1:0-5118 GCA_043824335.1 Planctomycetota bacterium
CCCCAGAATCTCGACGCGGAGAAGGGCGTGCTGGGGAGCGTGCTGTTGAATCCCAACATGTGCGACGACGTCGCCCTGATCCTCCGCCCCGAGGATTTCTACGCCGACGCCCACCAGAAGCTTTTCGATCACGTCCTCTCCATGCACGGTGCCGGCGGCCGGGTCGACACCACGCTGTTGGCTGAGCGGCTCAAGCAGGCGGGCGACCTGGAGGCGGTCGGGGGAACGGCCTACCTGGCCGAGGTGCTCCAGTCGGTCCCCGTTGCGTCGCACGCCTCTTATTACGCCCAGATCGTTCGCGAGAAGGCCACCCTCCGCGACCTCATCCACGCGAGCACCGAGATCCTCCGCGATGCCTACGACCCGACCATCGAACCGCGGGAAATGCTCAACGGGGCCGAAGAGAAGATTTTCGCCGTCCACGACAAGCGGAGCACCGACCGCGTTGCCAGCATGCAGGACGTGCTCATCGAGGCCTTCGAGCAGATCGACAAGCGGCTGGAAAAAGGCAGCGCCACCGGAATCCCCACGGGGTTCCGGGAACTGGACAACCTCACCGGCGGCCTGCACGACTCGGAACTGGTGATTCTTGCGGCGCGGCCGAGCATGGGAAAGACGGCCCTGGCAACCAACATCGCCGAGCACGTCACGCTCGACTCCAGAATCACCTGTCTCTTCGTCAGCCTGGAGATGGCGCGCCTGGAGTTGGCGCAGCGGATGCTCTGCTCGTTGGGGAAGATCGACGGGAGCAAGTTCCGCAGCGGCTTCATCTCCAGCCCGGAACACGAGAAGCTGGTCGCCGTTTCCAACAAGCTGAGCACCGCCCCGCTTTTTATCGACGACACGCCCAGCCGCACGGTGACGGAGATCGCCGCTTGCGCGCGGCGGTTGAAGCGCAAAGCGGACCTGGGCCTCATCATCGTCGACTACCTCCAGTTGATCGAGCCGGACAATTTCAAGGACCCCCGCCAGGAGCAGGTCGCCAAGATCGCCCGGCGGCTCAAGGGGCTGGCGCGCGAGTTGCAGTTACCGGTCCTCTGTCTGGCTCAATTGAACCGGCAGGCGGAATTCAGCCGGGAGCCCCGCCGTTCCCAGTCAGACGACCGTCCCAAATCCAGGCATCGCCCCCAACTGAGCCATCTGCGCGAGTCCGGCGCGATCGAGCAAGACGCCGACGTGGTGATGTTCGTCCACCGGGAAGAGAGGCACTATTCCAAGGAAGAAGCCCGGGACCTCGAGCTGGACGGCCGGGCCGATCTGTTCATCGAAAAGCAGCGTAACGGCCCCACGGGGCACGTGAAGCTCTTGTGGTTCGAGAAGCACACCCGCTTTGAAACGCCTGCGTCCCGGCCGCACGACGAGTTCGACCAATATCAAGAGGACGAAACGCCCGAGCCGAGCGGAACGCCGTTCTGAGCGGTCGAGGCGAGGGCTTTGGTGAGAACGGGTCGGGGGTCCTTACGACCTCGGTCCCAAGCTCCCGCTTGGGACCGCATTTCCGCGAAGCTCCGCTTCGCCGGGGCACCCAATGGGACGAAGCAGAGCTTCGAGGAAGGGTCGTTCCCAAGCCGGAGCTTGGGAACAAGTTAAGCCACCCTCCCTTCTTGCCGACATTCCCCATTCTCTCGCCTCCCGTCCCGATCGCGGGGAATTCGCCTTGTCGCGGGCGGCCGGTTCGGGTATTTCTACGCGGCCCTCAGAACCCCGGGCTTTGCGTTGCGCCGAGATTGTTGTCGGCCCCTTTTGGGGCTGACGGCCAGTCACGTTCGTGCCTGCCCCTCACATGTCACATCTCGGGATCCCGAAACCTTCGACGGAAAGGGCCTCGATGGCCGGTGTCGGAATCGATCCAAGCTGCCGCTCGGGCACTTTGTGTACCGTGGTTCTCAGCATGGTCGCGCTGGTCGGATCGCTCGGCTGCCACCCGATGTTCTCCAGCCGTGCCCCGGGCGGATTGGCCTCGGCCCGCGCCCCGTGGCCGCAACCGACCACGGCTTCGCCGCGGTGCCCGGCCCCACTGCACACCGTCGCGCCGGGAGGGGCCGTCGCCCGAGGTCAGACGCCGTCGGGCCCCAACTTGCCGGGCCCCAGTCTGCCCGGCATGGACTCGCCGCGGCCGGCGCGGGCTGGCGGAGCGTCGCAGACGCGCGTCGTCGAGGTTCGGGTCGTCGGCGCTCGGCGAATGAAAGTGGCGGAGGTCCTTCGCCACATCCGCACTCGCTCCGGCCGGGCCTTCGACGCGGAACTGATCGAGGAAGACGTCCGCCGCCTCTACAAAACGAGGAAATTCGTCGAGGTCACCCCGCGCTATGAAGAGGTCCGCGGCGGAAGGATCGTCATCTTCGAGGTGCTCGAACGGCCCATTCTCAGCCACGTGAAGTACGTGGGCAACGAGAAGATCTCGAAGAAGAAGCTGGAGAAGGAGTCGGGGATCAAGGCCGGCGACGCAATGGACCCGTTTGCCGTCGAGGAAGGACGGCGCCGCTTGGAGGAGTTCTACCGCGGCAAAGGCTACGCCAAGGCCCAAGTCACCATCGTGGAGGGTGCCAACCCGAGCGACCAGGGGGCCATCTATCTCATTAACGAGGGGCCGAAGCAGCGAATCGCCTGGACGAACTTCATCGGCAACACGATCGCCACCGACGCAAAGCTGAAAACCAAGATCCAGTCGAAGCCCGGTGTCTTCTGGATCTTCAAAGGGGAGTTGAACCGCAGTCAGATCGACAAGGACGTCGAGAGCCTGAAAGACTACTACCGCAGCCTGGGGTTCTTCCGGGCCGAGGTTTCCCGGCTGCCCGTCGACCCCACCAAAACCTGGCAGTTGATGACCTTCGTAATCAACGAGGGTCCGCGTTACGAGGTCTCGAGCGTCTCCTTCGAGGGCAACAGCCGGTTCAACTCGGAAGAGCTTGCCCGGAAGCTGGAGCTGGAGAGCGGCGAGTTCTTCAGGCGGGCCGATATGCAAAGCGACCTGGCCGCCATCCGCGACACCTACGGCGCGGTCGGCCATATCTTCGCCGACGTGAACGCCGACATCACGTTTCACGAGGAGCCGGGGCGACTCGACCTGGTGTACACGATCGAGGAGGGCAAGCCCTACCGCGTGGGACGCATCGAGGCCGAGATCCTCGGCGACAATCCCCACACGCGGATCACCACCGTCCTGAATCGCTTGTCGTTCAGCCCGGGCGACCTGATCGACATCCGCGAGCTCAGGGCCAGCGAGCGGCGGTTGAAGGCCTCGCAGTTGTTCGAGGTCGATCCGATGGGAGGACTCGCTCCCCAGATCGTCGTCGTGCCGCCGGAGCTGGAGGACATGGAAACGAGCGTCGCCAGCCAGCCGGAGGAAAAACCTCGCTATCGCGGCCAGAGCCCCGGCCCGACGCCCCACACGACGTTCAGGCCGCCCGACGCGCCGAATCCCTCGGCTGCCGAAGGCGTGCTTGACGTATGCGTTCGAGGTCGTTTTGTTCGCGATCCGCAACCGGTGCGACCGTCGGAGGAGGAGGCAAACCCCGACGTCGGTCAACCGCAGCCCGGCTTTGGACCGTCGGACGTCATCCGCGGTCAATACTCCGCCGACGCCGGCCGGACGGTTCCATCGCTTCGCCAGCCCGGGCCGCGGCTCGATCCGCAGCCGTCGCCGCCATTCGGCGGGTATCTTCCGCCGGCAGAGACCTCGCCCGAGCCCACGTATCCGCAACAGCCCGCGTACTCGCCTCCGCTTGGGTCGGCGCCGTACTCCCAGCCTTTGCCGGGCGCTGGACCGCAGCCTGGTGGGTCCGCTCCCTTGTCGCCGACGTACGGCAGCCAATTCGGGCCGAGTCGTGAGGTGGGGCCGCCGGGTGGCGGTGGACTCGCGGGCCCCCTTTCGGCCGGCGGATCGATCTTCGACGACGGATACGGCCTCTCGGGGAATCCCCCCTATGAAGACCCGCCTCTCTACCTCCCCGTAAAGCCGCGGGTGTACGAGACACGCACGGGCCGGTTGATGTTCAGCGCGGGCGTCAACTCCGACGCCGGGCTGTTGGGCTCCGTGATCCTCGACGAACAGAACTTCGATTACACCCGACTCCCCACAAGCTGGGAGGACATCCGCAACGGAACCGCCTGGCGCGGGGGCGGGCAGCGGTTTCGATTGGAAGCCGTCCCCGGCACCCAGGTGCAGAAGTACACCGCCAACTTCACCGAACCGTACCTGCTCGACACGCCGGTCAGCCTGGGCCTAAGCGGCTACTATTACAGCCGCTGGTACCGGGAGTGGGACGAAGACCGCGTGGGCGGCCGGGTGGCTGCCGGGTACCAATTCACCCACGACCTCTCCGGCACGCTCGCCTTCCGCGGCGCAAAGATCCAGGTTTTCGATCCCATTGTCCCCACCCCCGCCGAACTGACCGAAGTGCTCGGCTCCAACGCGCTTTACGGCTTTAGCGCCCGACTGACGCACGACACCCGCGACAACGCCTTCCTGGCCACCGAAGGACACCTGTTCGAGGCGAGCGTCGAGCAGGTGACCGGCTCGTTCGACTACACCCGCGGGGATATCGATTTCCGCAAGTACTTCATGCTCCGCCAGCACCCCGACGGAACGGGCCGCCACGTGATGAGTCTCGGCGCCCGGGCGGCGGTCACCAGCGACGACACGCCGATCTACGAGCACTACTACGCGGGCGGGTTCTCCACGCTCCGCGGCTTCGATTTCCGAGGCGCCTCGACGCAGGACCCGGCCACCGGCGTGATCGTCGGCGGCCACTTCATGATGCTCGCCTCGGTCGAGTACCTGTTCCCCATCACGGCCGACGGCAACCTTCGAGCAGTCGTCTTCTGCGACACCGGCGCGGTCCAGCCGAAGATCGACGAGTGGACCGACAAGTACCGCGTTTCGCCGGGCTTCGGCCTCCGGATCGTCATCCCCGCCATGGGCGCGGCCCCCATCGCGCTGGACTTCGCCTTCCCCGTCTCCAGCGAGCCGACCGACCAGGAAGAGGTCTTCAGCTTCTTCGTCGGGTTCCTGCGCTAAGGGGCGGCCGGAGAATAACTCGGGGACTGTCCCCCTCCCAAACCCGAAAGCTTGAAGCTCATCGCAGGGGAGCCAGCCCCCGGTCGCGACGCCAGCGG
>JBDRTC010000832.1:0-5086 GCA_043824335.1 Planctomycetota bacterium
AGACGGCCCTCTACATGCAGAGCCTTTGGACCATGTTCCCCGACGGGCGCATGGAAGAAGCCCTCTTCGGCAACAACCTGGCCAAGCCCACGGCGATCCTCGACCCCCAGCCCGTGCCGGGGACCCAGATGGTGGTCGCGTCGCTCACGCCGCACAACGGGCAGGCCGTGGGGGCCATCGGAATGATCGACACGGCCAAGGACAAGAACGATCTCGAAGCCGTGTTCAACTTCACGCCGGAGTACCCGGTGGAAATGGACCAGGGCCTGCGCGTCGGCCCGTGCGACGCCTGGCCCTTGTCCGGCGACGACGTGCTGATCTCCAACAATGCCATCGCGGCCCACGGGAGCATCGAATTGGTCGACCGTTTCGGCAACCGCGAGCTGGTGCACTGCGACCCGGAGATTTCCTGCTACGCCCCGATGCTCGTCAAGCCGCGCGCCAAGCCAACCGTGATCAGCCCGGAAGCGGAGCCTTACGAGCCGGGCCGGTTCCTGGTGGTCGACGTTTACCGGGGTCTCAAAGGCGTCGAGCGGGGCACGATCAAGCGGCTCCGCATCCTGGAGGAAACCGCCCGCACCAGCGGCATCCCGCCCGGCGGACGCTGGTGGAACCAGGCCTTCCTCGTTAGTTGGCAGGGGGCCTACATCATCAAGAACATCCTCGGCACGGTGCCCGTCGAGGAGGACGGCTCGGCCTATTTCGAGGTCCCGCCGGGCCGGGCGCTCTATTTCGAGGTCTTGGACGAGGAAGGCCGCGAGATCCAGCGGATGCGCACCTTCGTGCAGGCCGCCTCGGGCACGACGCGTTCGTGCATCGGCTGCCACGAGTCGAAGAAGTCGGCCGCCATTCAATCTACCAATCCGCCCTTGGCGATGCTGCGGGGGCCCTCGAAGCCGGAGCCCGAATCGTGGGGCACCGGCTACATCGACTATCCCACGATGATCCAGCCCATCCTCGATAAGTATTGCGTTCGTTGCCACGGCGGCGAGGAGGGGATGGGTGGGGGCCTCGATTTCTCCGGCGGCTGGACCTGGGCCTTCAACATCAGCTACGAGACGCTCATCAAGCACCGGCTCACCGGCTTCCTCAACTGCCATAACTCGAGCGTTCACACCTCCGAACTCCTCCCGCCGCGGACCATCGGCTCCGGGGCGGCCCCCTTGGCCAAGATCCTGATCGAGAAACACCCCGAGATGTCGCGCCCCGAGCGTGACCTCTTCCTCGCCTGGATGGACACCAACTCGAACTACTACGGCACCTGGGACCACACGCCCCATGCCACCTGCGACGCGATCCTGGCCACGCGGGGCCCCCTTTCCGCCGCGATGCACGAGGCGGGCTGCACGGAGTGCCACGCCCCGAGCCACGTCGGAAACGACTGGGCCAACCTCGAAACGCCGGAGTGGAGCCGTATCCTTCGGGCGCCGATGGCCGAGTCGGAAGGGGGGCTGGGCCTGGCAATGTGCCGCAAGCGGAAGGCCCGAACCGGCTACCCCCTCGTGGACCAGCGAATCCAGCCGCCCGACGTCCTCTACGAAACCAAACAGCCCGAGTGGGACCCCGGCGGCGAACCGCACGTGGCCATCCAGTCGACCGACGACCCGCACTATCAGGCGATGCTGCGGATCATCCGTCACGCCCGGGGCGAGGCGCTGGCCCAGCCTCGGGTGGACATGCCCGGCGCAGAGATCATCCCCGGCGTGTGCCGGATGCAAGCCCGCCCGGCGGTGCCCGAATCGCCCCCGCCGCTCGCGGTGCGGCTCCGGTCCGACTACGCAGTGGAACTCTTCTGGCCGCGCGGCGCGGACACGATCGGCCTGGAGTACGAGCTTCACCGCGCAAGCGCGGCGAACTTCACGCCCGACGAGTCGACCCGGATCGGCCTGACGACCGCGGGCCGGTTCTTCGACGTGGTGCCGCCGGTGGGCCCTCAACATTACGCCCTGGTGGTCGCCTCCGACCGCCAACGGAGCCGGCCGGTCTTCACCACCTACGACGTGCCCCAGGCGCCCGTGCCCGAGGCGGCCCAGAACCTTTCCGCCCTGCCGATGCCCGGCGAAATCGCGATTGACTGGGAAGGCCCGCAGATTCCCGGCCTCTCGTACAACGTGTATCGCTCCCCGGCCGGGTCAAACGAGCTGGCCAGACTCAACGCGGAGCCGCTTCGGCGCCCGAGCTATGCGGACCGGGAGGTCGAGCCGGGCAAGACCTACGCCTACGTGGTCCGCACGCTCGATCGCCGCAACCAGGAGAGTTTGCCCTCCGAGCCGGTCGAGGCGGCCCCCTTGCCCCAGATCAAGGAGCCCGTGTTCGTGGCCGACTTCACCAAAGGGGTCGAGGCCGCGCTGCTCGACGGCAAGACGGTCAAGGGCCAGCTCCACGCCGGCGCGAAGACGGCCGACGGGGCGCTCGAGCTTGGCTCCACCGGTTTCGTCACGTTCGAGCATCGCCCTGAGTTCGACGTCGGCAGGGCCCTCTCGCTCGAGCTTTGGGTGCGGATCGACTCGGAGAGCCAGATGCCGGTCGTTGCCGCCTGTGGGGGATTTAATTCAACCGGCTGGTTCCTCCAGCGTTACGGCGGGGGCTGGCGATGGCACCTGGCCCCGGTAAGCTGCGACGGCGGCCGCCCGGTCGTAGGGCGTTGGGTCCACCTGGTCGGCACGTTCGACGGCAAGACGGCCTGCCTCTACCAGGACGGAAAGCTCGCCGCCCAGGTCGACTGTTATCCGACACGCACCGCCTGGACCGGCCCGCTGGTCGTCGGTCAATACTCGCAACAAGCCCCGTCCTACCAGGTCCGGGGCGGCGTCACCGGCCTGAAGCTCTACCACCGGGCGCTACGCCCCGAGGAAGTCGCCGAGAAATTCCAGGCCGGCCGTAGCGCGGAATAGCTCTTGACGGGCCCGGCATGTTCCGGCCCGACGCACAGTTGGGTAGGTTATGCTTCAGCATAACGCATTTCCGACGATGTTATGCTGAAGCATAACCTACTCAACTGCCGTGAAAGCACGGGCAAGATGCCCGTGGCACCCGTCAAATCAGCCTGGACGGACCACCCGTCGACTCGACCTGCCCGAAACGGGTGGCCCGACCCGTGGATCTGGTATAATAGAGTACCGCCGATCATCGGGAGTTAGTGCGATGTCGAGAGCCAAATACGGCGACGTTTCCTGGGAAAGGATGATCCGGGCCGTGGAGAAAGTACGCCAACGGGTGTTGCGGGCGGCCGGGGCGCTGGAGGAGGCCGGGATTCCCTACGCCGTGGCGGGCGGAAACGCGGTGGCCGCCTGGGTCTCCCGGGTTGACGAGGCGGCCGTGCGAAATACGCAGGATGTCGACGTCCTGCTTCGCCGCGGCGATCTGGAGTCTGCCAAGACCGCCCTGGCCGGGGCGGGTTTCGTCTATCGCCACGCCGCCGGCATCGACATGTTCCTCGACGGCCCCGGCGCGAAGGCCCGGGACGCCGTACACGTTGTGTTCGCCGGCGAGAAGGTCCGGCCCGAGTACGCCGCCCCGGCCCCCGACGTTTCCGAGAGCGAGGCGACCGCCACATTCCGCGTTCTCGGGCTGGAACCTCTGGTGCGGATGAAGCTTACGTCCTTTAGGGACAAGGACAGAACTCACTTGCGCGACTTCCTGGAAGTCGGCCTGATCGACGCCGGCTGGCTCGAGCGGCTTCCCCCAGACCTCGCCGCCCGGTTGCAGGTGCTCTTGGACAGCCCCGACGGCTGACTCCCTGTGGGCGATGCAGCCGCGCGGCGGCCGCCCCCCTCTGGAGACTAGGTCGGACCGATTCGCAAGGGCCGTTCTTGGGCTGGCGGAAGAACATGGCTTGTATTCGGTCCGGCGGCCGATATAATTCCTCTGCGCTATGTGCCTAACCCATTGTCGGGTAAGGCACTAAAGGGCTTCGGGCGATAAGTTGGGCGAAAAATGGGTTTGCCGTTTGACAAGCGGCGGGCGAACCGGTATATTCACGGGTTCGCCGAAGGGGAGAAGAGCCCTTTGAGTGACAGATGGCCAGGGGACGGGTTCCGTGCCTCGCGTGGTTTGGAGTGGAGGCGTTGGGAACGCGGCCCCTGTCTATTTGGCAGCGGTGGGCGGCCGAGTGTAGCGTGCGTCGCCCCGGTTGATCTTTGACAATTTGGTTGTGGCAAGAGTGGCATCTTATTACGTGTTCGCCAAGAGGGTTCATCGTTTCGATGGACCGCGATTGGCAGCACGAGCGCTTAGTAAACCGAAGGTCGGCCGGAGGAGTTTTGTTCCGCGTCGGCCCGAGGGATGAGCAAATCGTTACTCGAACCGATCGGCGGCGCGGCGCGGCGGTGCGTCGGCGGCGTTGGTCGATTCGTTGTAGCTTAGTATGGATCGGCTCCTGTCCGTGCTCGGGCGGTCTCCTTTTTTTCGGGAGGGCGTTCAGTCGGGAGGGAGTGTTGGATTCATGCGGCCAAGCTACTAAGGGCGTGTGGGGGATGTCTTGGTGTCAGGAGGCTTTGAAGGGCGTGGAAGTCTGCGAAAAGCCCGGGGGAGTTGACAAACGAACTGTGATCCCGGGGTTCCCGAACTGACGTGCGCTGAATCCATAGGCGTGCGTGGCCAACGCGGTGAACTGAAACATCTCAGTAACCGCAGGAAAAGAAAGAAAAATCGATTCCCTCAGTAGCGGCGAGCGAACGGGGAACAGCCCAAACCGCGGAGGTTTTCCTCTGCGGGGTTGTAGGGCCTTCCACATGGGAGTTACAAAGTGATTGCCAGCGGAACTGCTTGGAAAGGCAGACCATAGAGGGTGACAGTCCCGTACGCGAAGGCGGATCATCTCCCGGAGGGTACCTGAGTAGGTCGGGTCACGTGGAACCCCGACTGAATCCACGGGGACCATCCCGTAAGGCTAAATACTCCCTGACAACCGATAGTGAACCGAGTAGGGTGACCGAAAGATGAAAAGAACCCCCGCTAGGGGAGGTAACAGAACCTGAAACCACACGCCTACAAGCGGTCGGAGCACTATGGCGCTCGGGCTTGACCTCGGGGCAACTCGAGGCCGTCCGGGATTAAACGCAATGTGTGACGGCGTGCCTTTTGC